>PMIU01000074.1:306-16840 GCA_003157195.1 Candidatus Nomurabacteria bacterium | reverse complement strand
AGCAAGTCTTGGTCGAAAGTATCAGGCATTTTCTGCACATATTTCACGACAAAGGTGGGGTTGGCATTATTGAAATCGTCCAGCGGAGTATTTATCATACTTGTCGGCACAGTACCCCAAAGGGTAACAGTACCCAAGCTGCCTGCCCCGTTATCATTGCCAAGTTTTATCGCTCCGGAAAAAACTAAAACGCCGAAAATGGCGGCGGCGATGAAGACAATCAAAATAATAAGTTGGAAATTTTTCATCCCGTTAGAGACAGGTCGCGATCTTCGCTTCTTGTGAATTATTGTTAATATAGTTGGTCGTCATAAAATTACTGATTTATTTATTATACTACTTCGTGACCGCGGTCTCTAACGGGATTCATTCTTCCTCAGAATTATACCATAATGGTGCGCGCCTGCATCAATATCACGGACCCAAGCAAAACCTTTTTTCTCAAACATTGCGCGCGCTTTATCTTTGGGAACAATCCCCTTTCCTTGCATAATTGATTCCTCGGACCAGTCAACCAAAAGTACTTTTCCGTTTGGCTTCAGTATTCTTTTTATTTCTTCAATAAATTTTTCCTTGTCTTCAACCTGAAAAAGTACATTCGAGGCAACGGTGACATCTACTATACCATCGCCAATTTTTGTCCCGCCGAGCTTTTCGATATTCCCCCAAAGGATTTCAATATTTCCGAGATGAGCTTCTTTTGCTTTGCTTTTTATGGTATCTAAAAAATCTTTCTGTATTTCAACCGCATAAACTTTTCCGAGTGGCACAAGCGTTCCCGCGGCAATGGAATAAAATCCGGTTCCCGCACCCAAATCCGCCACGATGTCATTTTCCCGCAGTCCCAGAGTTTTTAAATTTTTTAATGGGTCGGTAAACATAACTATAGTATATCACTATATGCAAGCGAGTGAGGCTATGCCGTCGCCCGCACGCAGGCGCATTATGGTTACGCCTTGAGTTTGACGGCCTAATGAGGAAATATCTTTGAGCGAAGTACGGATCACTTGCCCCTTTTTAGACATAGCTATGAGCTCGGCCTCTTCGCCGGTCAATACTTTCGCCACAATCAATTTGCCTGTTTTCGGAGTCACTTTGGCTGTTTTCACGCCGGAGCCGCCACGTTTCTGAACTTTATATTCTTTCAAATCAGTCTTCTTGCCGAAACCGTTCGCGCTCATTGTTAGGAAGGCCGCTTTCTCACTCGCTTTTTTTATGACATCCACGCCGATGACTTGGTCATTTTTGCCCAATCTAATACCACTCACCCCTCCGGCAGTACGGCCCATTTCGCGCACGTCGGATTCCTTGAATCTAATGGATTGGCCGTCAGCTGTCGCAATCATCACTTCATCGCCTTTTTCTGTCACCAAAGCGGAAATAAGCTGGTCGTCTTTGTCTAAACGAATGGCGATAATGCCGCTTCGACGCACATCTTTGAAACCTGCGCCTGCCATTTTTTTGGCTGTGCCGTTTTTAGTAACCAGCATCAGTGATGAAGGAGTTGTACCCAAATCTTTTGGCATCGCCAAAATCGAAGTGACTTTTTCATCCCCGGAAAGAGCCAGGAAATTCATAATTGATTTACCACGTGTTGCCCTACGTCCTTCTGGAATGTCGTACATTTTCATCTGGTAAACTTTTCCGAGATTGGTAAAGAAAAGCAAATTGCTGTGTGTTGAACCAGAAACAAGCATGGTAACGAAGTCTTCTTCTTTAGTTTCCAGGTCAATCACACCAACTCCTCCGCGTTTTTGTGCGTGGTACTCTGCCGGGTCGGTGCATTTCACATATCCGCCGGCGGTCAAGACGAGCATCGTTTCTTTTTCCGGGACCAAGTCTTCGTCAGAAATTTCTTTAACTCCACCTTTGACTATTTTTGTCCTTCTTTCGTCCGCATATTTTTCGCGGATTTCTTTCAACTCATCGGCAATAGTCTTTAATATCTTTTTTGGGCTCGAGAGTAAATCTTTCATCGCCGTGATAAACTTTTGTTTCTCTTTTAATTCATCTTCCACGGCTTGTCTTTCGAGACCGGCGAGTTTGGATAATTTCATTTCCAAAATAGCCGTTGCCTGTAAGTCTGAAAACTTGAATTCTTTCATCAGGTTCAACTTGGCAATTTGTGAATTCTTTGAACCGCGAATAACCGTAATGACCCGATCTATCTTATCTAATGCTTTCTTTAAGCCGAGCAAAATGTGTTCGCGTTCTTCGGCTTTGCGCAAGTCATAGGCAGAGCGACGTTTTACCACTTCCTTTCTATGCTCAATAAATAAGGCTAAAATGGATTTCAGAGACAAAGTTTGCGGCACGCCGTCTACCAGAGCGACCATATTGAAATTAAAATTTGATTCCAGTTGAGTATTTTTGTAAATATAATTCAGAACTTTTTCCGGATGGGCGCTACTTTTCAAATCAATCACAATTCGGATGTCCTTGGTGGATTCATCGCGCAACCCTTTTATACCTTCCAGCTTTTTCTCTTGCACCAGTTCGGCTATGGCCACGATCAAATTAGCTTTGTTTACACGAAAAGGAATGGAGGTGATAATGATGGAAAAATTACCGTCTTTTTGTTCCACGATTTCGGCTTCACCCCGGCAAACCACTCCGCCCCGGCCAGAGCCATAAGCATGAAGCATATCTTTGTAACCGTAAGCGATGCCTCCTGTCGGAAAGTCTGGACCTTTTATAAACTGCATCAAGTCCTCGGTTGTAGCTGCATCATTTTCAATCAGATAATTTGTCGCGTCCAAAACTTCCGTCAAGTTGTGCGAAGGAATATTTGTGGCCATACCTACGGCGATGCCGAGCGTGCCATTTAATAAGAGAGCCGGCACATTGGCCGGTAAAACTATCGGCTCCTTGCGGGTCTGGTCATAGTTGGGACGAAAGTCAACAGTTTCTTTTTCCAAATCCTTCAATAATTCATTGGAAATTTTGGACATTTTTGCCTCGGTATAACGCATCGCCGCAGGATTGTCTCCATCAATAGAACCAAAGTTTCCCTGCCCGATTATGAGCGGATAACGATAAGAAAATTCTTGCGCCATACCTACCATCGAATCATAAACAGCTGTATCTCCGTGCGGATGATATTTCCCGAGCACATCTCCGACAATGGCCGCCGACTTGCGAAAACGCGCGGTGGAAGTGAGACCCATTTCATTCATTCCAAAAAGAATTCGGCGATGCACTGGTTTTAGTCCGTCACGGACATCCGGCAAGGCGCGCGAAGTGATAACCGACATGGCATAAGCCAAGTAGGACTCCTTCATCTCCGCCACCACGTCCACCTCCAAAATCTCATCCCTGGGTTTTTCTTCTGTTGTTTCTAAATTCTTTTTTACCATAATTAATTACATTAAAGTTGTTCCAAGTGAATAAATCCACAACAAAACTAAAATAATGCCGCACACCACCACAAGAACATGTAAAATGTGCCTTTTAACATGCTCTGGCTGTTGTCTTATTCTTCTTATGTGATGAATTATTTTTTCCATGTTTTACATTGCTTTCAGCACAACTACTTCCCCTTCTTTCCCTTCTAAATCTTTTCTCTTGAGCGTCAGTTTGTCTATTACTTCCGCTTTTTCTTCTCCCATTTCTTTGAGAAATGCTTTAAGAGTTTTTTCATCGTAGTCCATCGGAATTACCATTTTTGGTTCGAGTGAGGAGGCAAGCTTGGCAGAAGACTTCGCATCGAGCATTCCATTCCCGCCGACCGGAATGAAAAGAATATCCGGACCATCGATGGCTTCGCGTGTTTCTTTGGAAAGTTCCCCTTCTCCGAGCGCGCCCAAGAAAGCTATGTTGATGCCATCCACGGAAAAAACGTAAATAGTGTTAATATGTTTTTTTCCAGCAATTTCCGCGCCCGACATTACACCTTTAACAAAAATTTCCTTGATTTCGTAATCGCCGGGACCGCTGATAATAAAAGGCGCCCTGTCGCCATGCGAGAGCTGCTCTACGCCGTTGTAGTCGGAATGGTTAGTCGTGACAAGAGCAATATCTGCGCCAAAGTGAGCCGATATGCCAGTTTTGGAGCTCTTGCTGACAGGATTAAAAGCCATGACCATCTCTCCCTGTCCAATCTTAAAAAACTGTTTGCCGAAATATGTGATTATCATTATATATAGTATAGCAAAAAATAAAATAAAAAACTACTTGCCCGCACACTTATTTTTCAAAAAATAAGTGTGCGGGCTTGCATTTTTGAATCTTGTGTATTAGTATAAATTTACTCCGACGTAAAGTCGGAGTCCCGACACAAATTCATTTGGCGTCGGGATTAAAAGCAGGATTTGGGGTAACCCTCCCAGCATGAGCACGCTCCGAGAACCTAAGCCTATATCCGCTTTGATGCGGATTTTTTAATTTTATGGATACAGAAGAAATAGTGCAAGAAAATTTAGTTTTAAGTTCAATCACTGACCGTAGTGTAAACAAGCCGGAAATCGATTCCCTGGTGGAAGGTCCGGTAATTTTAGTAGAAAAATCCTCCGTCTATGTGGACCTGTCGCCTTTCGGCACCGGTATTATTTACGGCCGAGAATTTATCAATGCCAAAGATGTTATCAAAAAGATAAGCTTGGGCGATATCGTCAAAGCAAAAATTGTTGACACAGAAAACGAAGACGGCTACATAGAACTTTCCCTGAAAGAAGCCAAGCAAGCTCTCACTTGGAGCGAGGCGGAAAAAGCGATAAAAGCAAAAACCATCTTAGATTTGGAAGTTAAAGACGCTAACAAAGGAGGTTTGATTTTGGAATGGCAGGGTATTGCTGGCTTTCTGCCTGCTTCTCAGCTCAAAGCCGAACATTATCCGCGAGTACTTGATTCCGACAAAGACAAGATATTAAAAGAGTTGAAGAAATTAGTCGGGCAAAAAATCTCCGTGATGATTATTTCCACCCTACCAAAGGAAGGCAAGTTGATATTCTCGGAAAAAGACAATAATCCCGAAGAGAAAAAGGAGGTTTTAAGTAAGTATAATATCGGAGACAGTGTAGACTGCACCGTAGCCGGCATTGTGGATTTCGGAATCTTCCTGAAACTCGAAGAAGGGTTGGAAGGACTCGTGCACATCTCCGAACTTGACTGGGGCCTGGTGGAAGACCCGCGCAATATGTTTAAGATTGGAGATAAAGTAAAAGCAAAAGTTATCGAAATAAAAGACGGTAAAATTTCTCTTTCTCTGAAAGCTTTGAAGGAAAACCCTTGGAAAGAATTTGAAGGTAAATTAAAGAAGGGAGATATCATAAAGGGCGTGGTAATTAAATACAACAAGCACGGTGCATTAGTATCCATCAAAGAAGGTGTCGCCGGGTTAGTGCATAATTCGACATTCCCAAGTGAAGCAGCTCTCAGAGCAAAATTGGAGCTCGGAAAGAATTACAATTTCCAAATCACTTTGTTCGAACCGAAAGACCAAAAGATGACACTGATATATTTGGAATAAAATCCTTAAACACAAAAAAAACGAACGCCAGGCGTTCGTTTTTTTTGTGTTTAAATAATTTTTTTTATATATTAGCAGTTGCTAACACTGGAGCCACAGGAGTTATTACCATATCTTCGTTTCCAATATTCTTCATTATCGCCATAACTTGTTCGGTATAACGAGGCACAATAGACGGCGGATTGTAGGCGTTCAGTATTTGCTTAGTAGTTTTATTGTCATAATGTTTGGCCGTGCTTGGATTATTACCGCCCAGATTCTTGGCAATCGTCTCAATTGCAACATCAAGCGACTTAAAACTAATTTTACAAGATCCCCAACCAAAAGGATTGTTTGCGGCTTTCTTACAATCAAACTTTCCGCCAGTGGATTCTCGCACAGCTATGGCCGGTAATAAGCGCCAATCGATATCGTTAGTATCGGCGACTTCCGCCATCTTCAAGCCTGTACCTTCTAAGGGCATATCATGCTCCGCAAAATAGGCATCAATAGCATCCGCCTCTAATTTTAGGGTTGGATCAATTTTGACGGCCGGAGAGACAAACGCAACCTGTGGCTGGTTTATCACATTGACACCGGTATTCGGGATAGACCCGAAGGGTGTCATTACTGTCATTATTGGTAAAATTACAAACGACTCCACGAACCTTATTGTTTTTGTTTTTTTCATAATAAGCGGTTGTGCTCCGCCGAACCAATGAAGGTGAAAACTAAAAAACCCTTATATAATAAGCTTTCGCCTATACTATAAGGATGTACCCTAATACTAGCATATTTAAATACAAAAGTCAATAGTTATGCAACATTTTTACCATATGTCAAACCAAAAAAAGCTTATAAAATAAGGGTATTCTTAGACATACCAATTGACAAATATGTATAAAATAGGGTAATTTAGGGGTTGTGGACAACTGGTAAGACCTTCTCGGCGACTTTATAGGCTTCCCCTGCTCCCATAGTCACAAATACGTCATTTAGACCCCGTTTCATGTTCCTAATCCATTCTTCAGCCTTGGTAAAATCATCAAAAGCAACCGCTTCTCCTCGGTGCAGGCGTATGGCGTCGGCCAATTTCTCGCTTGAGACTTCCGGGTCAGGGTTTTCTCGGGCAAAATAGATAGGCAAAAGAAAAACATTGTCCGCTTGGTCGAAACATGTCACGAATTCATCGAAAAGTGCTTTCGTCCGGCTATAGAGGTGCGGTTGGAATAGAACCGTGATATTTTTAGTACCTTTGGGGTAAAGTTCCCGCAAGGCTTCCAGGCTCGCCCGTACCTCCGTCGGATGGTGAGCATAATCGTCGTAAACTGTCACACCCTCTTTGGTGACCCCCTTTTTCTCTAGTCTGCGCCAGGTACCCTTAAAGTCAGCGAGAGAATTTTTAATGATTTCTTCTTTAATACCCAAGAATTCCGCCACGGCAAACGCTGCCGAAGCATCCATCCTGTTGTGAACGCCCGGTACAGATAGTTTGGGAATTTTTTCTAAATATTTAGTGTAATTGGTGATTTTGTTTTCACTTTGTGACAAAAGTTTATCAAAAGCGCTTTGCACATCTGCTAAGTCTTTATAACAATCCAAATGTTCCGCTTCAATATTTGTGACCACAACAACAAAAGGATGAAAATTTAGAAAATGTCTGTTGTATTCATCCGCCTCCACGACCAGATACTCACCATTCCCTTTTCTGAAATTACTGTCGAACTTTTTTACAAAAGAACCCACGACAACCGTCGGGTCGAGCCCGGCATCCACCAATATACCCGCCACCATTGCTGTTGTCGTTGTCTTGCCATGTGTGCCGGCTATAGCAATGACTTTATATTTTTTAGCAAATTGTCCGAGTGCCTCAAAATAACTCAAAACTGGTTTGTCAGTATCTTTTGCTTTTTGTAAAATTTCCGGCCCACGATAAAGCCAAGCGTCACTGTAAACATATAAATCTGCTTCCGGTACGTCAAAAATGCCCTTTGACATTTTCACATCCACACCAAGTTCTTTGAGAGAATCAATTGTTTTACCCTCTTCGTCATTTACACCGGAAACTTCCATCCCCCGCGAAAGAGCCATCTTGGCCAAAGCCGAAATACCAATCCCCCCGATTCCGATAAAAAATATCTTTTTAATTTTTAATAGATCTAAATCTTGCATGTTATTTTAAATTTTTTATTATTTTCATAAATTGATCGCCACGGTCATATTCGTTTTGAAACATTCCGAAGGAGGCAAAAGCTGGGGAAAGCAGAATTATGTCACCGCTTTTTGCAAAAATTTTTGCAATTTCAATTGCTCTTTTCATACTATTAACTTCTATCACATTTTTAATTTTATTCTTCATACGCTCAGTTCCGCTTCCGGAAAGTAAAACTACTTTTTTGCAATATTTTGGCATTTCTTTAATTAAATTACCCATTTTCAATCCTTTATCAGACCCTCCTGCAATTAGGATAATATTATGTTTTTTACCCAGAGCCCTTAAAGCAGCAATAGTGGCTTCTGGTGTTGTTGCTGTTGTATCGTTGTAATATTTTACACCTTTAACTTCGCGAACAAATTCAAGTCTACCTGACACGCCTTTGAAATTCTGAATAGCTTTTTTAATAACATTATCTTTAATTCCAATTTTGCGCGCTACTTCAACAGACAGCATCGCATTGTATTCATTGTGGAGTCCTGGTAAATTAAATTTCCAACCTTTCGGTAATCTATCTTTAGACAAAATTATCTTGCTTTTTGCCTTTCCAGCCCATTTTTTAACAAAAGACAGAGCTTGTTTACCTATTATGAGTGTATCTTCTTTTTTCTGGTATTTAAAAATATTTGCTTTATCATTAAAATATTTTTTCATATCTCCCTTATAATAATTGAGATGATCTGGTAGAAAAGTTCCAAAAACAGAAATATTTGGGGAAATTTTTAAATCATCAAACCCTTGAAGCTTCCAGGAATCAAGTTCTAAAACCACTATAACATCAGGGGTAAGCTTTGGAAGGTTAGAGAGAATTGAAGTCCCCTGAACATTGCCGCCAAATATTACTTTTTTCCCTGCAGTAAGAAGGATTTCATTAATCAGGGTCGCTACCGTGGTTTTCCCGCGAGTACCGGTAACACCAACCACCATTGCTCCGATCCTCTCCGCAAATTGAGAGAATAAAGCTGCCCACATAGTAATAGGAATGTTATTTTTGTGTGCCTCTATTATGTAGGGTGAATCAAGTGGTGTGCCAGGTGCCCTAATAATTAAATCTCTATTTTTAAAATCTTTAAATTCATGTTTGCCAAGAGTGTAGTTTATATTCTTAAATTTTTTTAGAGCATTGAGAGATGGTTTTAATTCGTTGGTATTTTTTAAATCAGTTACTATAATATCTGCTCCTGCTTCCGCTAAAAAGCGAATATCTCCATCGCCACCTAAAAGCCCCAGGCCCATGACAGTAATTTTTTTATTTTTGAAAAATTCTTTATAATTTTGCATAAGCTTTTTTGAATTCCTCCATATCGTCAAAATGATGTTTCACGCTTTTGATTTCTTGATAGTCTTCGTGACCTTTGCCGGCGCAGAGAATAATGTCACCTTTTTGCGCCATTTTTACTGCTTCGGCTATGGCTTCATGTCTGTTGGCATTTGTTTTTACTTTTTTAAAGTCTTCGGGAGACAATCCTTCTTTCATCTGCTCAATAATTTTTTCCGGGTCTTCGCTGCGTGGATTGTCGGAAGTGAAAATCGCAAAATCGGAAAGGGTCGCCCCGATATGCCCCATAATCTTTCTTTTCATCGGGTCACGGTCGCCCCCACAGCCAAAAACAGAAATTATTTTCCCCTCCTTGGGTTTTATTTTCCTTATCGCCATCAATATTTTCTCTAGCGCATCCGGCGTATGTGCATAGTCTACCACAACCATTACTCCGCTCTTTGATGTAAAATGTTGAAATCTTCCGGCCGGTGGTTCTATTGTTTCTAAAATTTTATTTACTTTATTCATATCGAAACCAAGCAAAGAGCTTGCACTCCAGACCGAGAGCAAATTGTAAGCATTGAACTTACCCAAAAGTTTGGACTTTATTGAAATATCATTGAAAGATAGTTCTAAACCATTAAAATCTAATTTCTTAATTTCCCCATGAAAATGCGAATCTTTTTCAAATCCATAAGAAAACTGGTTAGCATTTATGCCCTGCAGCATTTTTAGGCCATATTCATTGTCGGCATTGGTCAAGGCAAAAGCTCGCGGTGGCAACATCTGGAAAAATTTCTTTTTGGCGACAAAATAATTCTCAAAATTTTTATGATAGTCCAAATGGTCGTGCGTCAGATTGGTAAAAATTCCGCCGACGAAATTTACTCCCCAGACACGATTTTGGTCAAGTGCGTGGCTGGAAACTTCCATAAAAACATATTCACAACCTTTCTCGGACATCTCGTGGAAAAGCTTTGTGAGAGTTACGGAATCTGGCGTGGTATGAATGGCTGGTTTGGCTTCTTTGACAATGATATTTTCCACCGTACTGATGAGTCCCGCCTTGTAACCAAGCGCCGTGGCTATCCGATAAAGCAAAGTAGCCGTTGTAGTCTTTCCGTTTGTCCCCGTAACTCCGACGATTTTTAATTTCCGCGTTGGATGTCCGTAATAATACATAGCCCCGATAGACTTCCCTCTCCACCAAATTGTTTTTAGTTTTTTGATTAAAGATTTCATTTGATTTAGCAAAATCATACTAGGTATTAAGTTTTTCTAAAAATTCTTTTAATTGCAAAATCGGTTTTATTTTTAAGTAGACTGCCTTGTGGTCTTCTTCGTTTTGTTCCGCTCTGGTCACATTATAACCTTCGGGAATAAATATTCTATCAAAACCATAACCCCCATCGCCAGCAGGATTTTCTGGAATCGTGCCATCCATACTGCCTTCGAAATACATTTCTTTTTCTCCATCAAAATAACCAAACACACACCTTGCCGTTGCACTTCTGTCTTTGCCATTCAGTAACGAGCAAATATCTTCTTCGGACATTTGTTCGAGAAAGTGCTTAATAAATGGCCCGGGTAATTTACCCAATGCCTTAAATTCCAAGCTTGTGTCTTCCACCACGACAGGCGCCTTTATGACATCGTACGCTTGCCTGACTTTATGTTTTACTATTTTTTTTAAATCAAGAGACTGAATTTCGTCTAGGTCAACCTTATGATGTAAAATTGGAAAATCCAAAAGATTAGCCAAGTATTCTGCCTTTTTATGGTTTCCGGTAATGTAAGTGATTTCCTTCATAGCGTCTATTCCCCCAAGTATTCAAACCTGGGCATTTTTTTACCATTGACTTCCACGTCTTCTATAAACATCGCGTACGGACGCACTTGCAGAGAATAATCATCGTAGAGTTTTTTATAAACCACCAAACTTTCACCTGTCTCTGTTTGCTTTGCCACACCCAATACTTCATATTCTTTGTCCTTATTTTTGAAATGCCTATATTTACCTATTTTTATTTGATTTAGCATTTTACTTTAAGTGTCAAAGAGACACTTTGACATATTAATTAATAAGCGACTTTCTATGTTGCGGGGCGTTGATAAGCC
Source organism: Candidatus Nomurabacteria bacterium (assembly GCA_003157195.1). Taxonomy (GTDB): domain Bacteria; phylum Patescibacteriota; class Minisyncoccia; order Phycocordibacterales; family UBA9973; genus UBA9973. The sequence goes on along the minus strand of PMIU01000074.1, from coordinate 5,800 downwards.
CGCATTTTTTATATTTATAAACTTCGCCAGTCGCGGGATTTATCGCTCCGCATGGGCAGGGATCGTTTCGGCCAACTTCCCCCTTATGTCCTGCAACCAAGTTTTTATCGGCAAATTCTTTGAGTTCATTGTGACTGGTTACCAGAGTTTCCTTTGAGCTACTGCTAGTATCTGTTTGCATGTTCACTACATTATCTGTATTGATAGTGTTGATGAAAGAAAATACTTGCTCTTTAAAAACTTCCTCCATTTCTTTAAACATCATCAGTCCGTCTTTTTTGTATTCCACAATCGGCTCTCTTTGCCCATAAGCTCTTAGATTTACAGAACTACGCAAGTAATCCATCGCTTCCAAATGTTCCATCCATAATGTGTCTGTAGTATAAAGCGCAATGCGACGCACGGTTTCCAAAAAGGCAGCATCCCCTATTTTTGTTCTTTTTTCCTCTATGATTTTTCCCGCATTTTCATGGCCAGCAGAAACCTGACCCAAAAGGCTTTCGATTTCTACTTTGTCCGCGCGTAGCATTTTCTGCCTTCTTTCGTAGATAATTTTACGCTGATGGTTCATCACGTCATCGTATTCCAATGTGTTTTTGCGGGCATCAAAATGGAAACCTTCGATTTTCGCTTGCGCGCCTTCCAGGGTTCTATTGATAAAGCGATTTTCAATTGGTTGGTCTTCGGGTATGCCGAAACGCCCCATCATATTTTTTATTTTCTCCGAACCGAACACTCGCATTAAATCATCGTCCAGAGATACATAAAACTGCGTTGCACCCGGGTCGCCTTGCCTGCCGGAGCGGCCGCGGAGCTGATTGTCTATTCTTCTCGCTTCATGTCTCTCTGTGCCGAGTACAAAAAGTCCGCCGACCGATTTCACAAATTCATATTCTTCTTTTACTATTGGGTTACCTCCAAGCTTGATATCTATTCCGCGACCAGCCATGTTGGTAGCGATAGTTACAGCGCCCCGGCGGCCGGCTTGGGCAATAATCTCGCCCTCTTTTTCGTGATTCTTAGCGTTCAAAATAACATGTTGCACACCTTCTTGTTTCAAATAAACGGACAAAAGTTCATTTTTTTCAATAGATATAGTGCCTATCAATACTGGAGTCCCAGCAGTGTTCAGCTCTTTTACCTTTTTGGCAATGGCCTGAAACTTTCCTTTTTCTGTTTGGAAAATTAAATCCGTTTGGTCGATGCGCACTACAGGGCGATTGGTGGGGATAACAATAACATCCAGCCCGTAAACTTTCAAAAATTCTTCAGCGGAAGTGGCAGCCGTACCTGTCATACCCGAGAGCTTTTTATAAAATCTGAAATAATTTTGGAAAGTGATAGAGCCGGAAGAGCGGGATTCTTTTTCAATTTTCACGCCTTCTTTAGCCTCGATGGCTTGGTGAATTCCCTCACTCCAGCGTCGGCCCGGCTGTAAGCGCCCAGTGAATGGATCCACAATCACGACTTCGCCTTCTTTCACGACATAATCCCGGTCTCGTTCGAAAATTGCTTGCGCTTTGACGGCTGTCTCCAGATGATGCACGTATTTAATGCCTTTTTCCGTGTAAATATTTTGTATGCCGAGCAATGTCTCTGCCTTTGTTATGCCTTCGTCCGTCAAGGATATTGCTTTTAACTTTTCATCTACTTCATAATCCGTATCGCGCTTTAATTGCTTAGCTATTTGGTAAAACTTCACATAAAAGTCTTCCGAGTCTCCGGCTTGGCTTGAAATAATCAGAGGAGTGCGTGCTTCATCTATCAAAATGGAGTCCACTTCGTCGACAATGGCAAAATTGTGTCCTCTCTGCACCAGGTCGTTTATATTCGTGGCCAAGTTGTCGCGCAAATAATCAAAACCGTATTCGTGGTTGGTGCCGTAAGTCACATCGGCAGCGTAAGCATCACGCCGGCTGCATGGTTTCAGAAAATCATAGACAATTTTAAATTCTCCGACTGTGTCGCGCTCTTTGTCTTCTTCTTTGTGCGATGGATCGTATAAATAAGAAACATTTTGCGAATTGATTACGCCGACAGACAACCCAAGAAAATTATAAACTTGGCCCATCAACACCGCGCCAATACGGGAAAGATAATCGTTGACGGTAACAATATGAACTCCCTCACTAGAGAGTGCGTTCAGGTACGCCGGCAGAACAGCCACAAAAGTTTTTCCTTCTCCGGTTTTCATCTCGGCAATTTTGCCTTTATGCAAGGCCAAACCTCCAATTAATTGGACGTCAAACATCCTTTTATTGTCCACCCGCCGCATGGCTTCGCGAACCAGAGCAAAAGCTTCCGGCAATATTTCATCGAGGGTTTCTGGCTTATTCTCGGAAATAGCCAATTTAGCTTTGAATTCTTGGGTTTTCTTGGGGAAATCTCCATCTGAAAGCTTGGAAATATCCGCCTCTAAAGCGTTTATTTTAGCCACTATTTCCTCGGTGTTTTTTATGAATTTGGAGCTCTCGTCTCCGAATATTTTATCGAAAATTCCCATAAATATATTCTATCATAAAAACAAAAAAACTTCCCCGACGTAACGTCGGGGAAGTTTTTTTTAAAGAGACCAGGGAGAACTATGCTCGCTTCTTTCCCTTCTTTGCTGCCTTCTTGTGGCCCTTCTTTGCTGCCTTCTTTGCTTTCTTTTTTGCTGCCATATTTTTTTTCGCGCGCGCGATATTAATTTTCTAATTTAGTTTGCAATAAAACGACCAGAATATTTATTGCTTCGAACTTCTTTAATTATCTCGCATATCAAAACACAACACAAGACTTTTTTAGCAAAACTGTGGATAACCCGGTAGTAGAGCTTGGCGATGTTTTTTATAAAAAAACGCACTTTGTGCCTCGCCAAGTCTCACTACCGGGTAACTCCAAATAAAAAAATCACAAAAAATAATTTTTGTGATTTTTTTATTTAATTATTTTCATTTGAAGCGGGTGGTGGCGAAACTCCAACATATGTGCCTATGTGAGTGCGATCACCCGCTACAGATAAAAACAACCTAAATATATTCTACCATAAAGTCGGGCTGCCCGGAATCGAACCGGGTCTACATCCTCCCGAAGGATGCGTACGACCGGTATACTACAGCCCGATATTCTGTTGTGTGCCGTGGGGGAGATTTGAACTCCCAAGGATTACTCCACACGCTCCTGAAGCGTGCGCGTATACCAATTCCGCCACCACGGCATATTAATAATATTAAACGCTTTCCAGTATATGTTCTACCACATGATGCGTTTTGGCACCAATGGATTCGCAGACTTGGGAAAAATGCGAATTTGGTTTCAGGTCCGGAATTTCTTCGATTTGCAAAAGATAAACTTTATTCCTGGGAGTTAAAACAAAATCCGACTTCAGATAATGCTTCACGCCGATGTGCTTGTACAAATCTTTTGCGGTGTTGGAGAGCGTTTCTTTTTCTTCGGTAGAAAAAATTCCAAAACTATTTCCGAGCGGAAAAGTATATAAATCCTGCCCGCGAAACATAGGCACAGAGTGTACTGAAGCAACTTTACCCGCAATAAACTCTTCCACGATTACATTATTTTTGCCATTTATCGCTTCAGTGAGTTCATCAAAGGTTTTTACCAAATTAATTTCGTTGAGAGTTTTTATAATCCAAGGCGAACCGAATTTTTCAAAAACTTCTCGCGCATTTTTAGGCGAAATTATTTGTCTTGGTATCTTCAAACCAATGCTTTTAATGTGTTCTCTCAGCATTTCCTTGCTGTTATCCAAGGCGGAAGAAAAAGCCCCGCCGCCGATATTTGGAATTGATAAACTCTCCAAAATACTGGAAAAGCTCGGGTGCGAAGTGTTCCAAACCACATCCACCCGGTGCATCAAATCACTTGGGTTCACAGGTATACCGTTTACGTGCCAAATATAATCTTTATCAATCAAAATATCTACAGGCTTGTATTTTTCACCCAAGTTCTCGGTGATATGCATTATAATCTCCCCGCCTTTTTGCAAAGAAGAAGCATAATGCTTACCTGAACCGCCACGTAATATTCCGACTCGTTTTTGCATAAGTTTATTATAACAAAAAACACCACGTGTTTCCACGGGATGTTTTTTGTTTCCCGCCAGAGGCGGGCAAGTTGCTGTTGTTTGTTTTGTTTCGTTCTGTAACCCGCCAAAGGCGGGTAAACTTTTTTATTTTTTTCGTCTTTCCGAAATGCCATTTTGTTTTAAGTTCAAGCAAACTATTGCGCGCTCAATTGAGGCGTGCAATACCGACTCAATAGGTCAAATCTCTCCGAGATCAGGAAATCACTTGAGGTATTTCCTCGCCTCACAAAAAATAAATTTTATGAGGCGTGACGTTTTCAAATTGAATTATTCCACGAGCAGCTTCCGCTACCCGTGCCTTGTTACGACTTAGTCCCTGTCACCGAGCTTACCTTAGGACCCGCTTATGCGGATACTTCGGGTACTCCCGGCTCCCTTGACTTGACGGGCGGATTCGGCTTTTTAGAACATTGCCGGTCCCCACGTAGCGAGCGGATTTCCCGCACTACGCGAGTCCAAGAGTTTTTTGATTCATTTTCGATTTAAGTATTCTAATCTTACTTATTCCTGCTTTTGAAAAATGAGCTTTGCTTTTAACAAGGTCTGCTATTTTACAAAAAACATGAAAACTGTAATTTTTAGAGTAGCTTTGTAGAGGATGTTGTTTAAAAAACGGAATAATTATATTAAGAATATCTGATTGAGAACTTACTGTGTATCTATAGCATTGAGCATGATTGGCTCGCTGCTCTTTTTGAAAATATACAGCACCGCACCCCATGGTATTCTTAACTTTCTCTAGGAGTTTCTTGTCCTTCTCTTGCATTTTTATATGAAAATGCATTTGAATTCTTGTTCCACTTCTATAGCGAGAAGACTCTCCTACATTTACATAGAAGCAACCTTCTCCATCTGTTAGTCCAACAACATATTCATTCGAAACTCTTGGCTTAGTCCTTCCCATGTGTCAATTATATCATAACTTGACGCATGGTACTACGACACAGCTGACTTCTCCTGTGCATAAGTTTCTATTAACACCTGAGATCTCCTTGGGTCATTTGTCATTCTTTTCCTTGCATCCTTATCGGGCTTTCAATTTTGATGCTTCCCCATTACTCACCATATGGGTCGCATCGCCCTTTTTTGATAGGCTGCTTTTTGCTACTAGGATCCTTCAGTCCACGCCTCACGGCTGAGGACTTACCCTTTCGCTACTCTTTCGAGGTTGGATTTTAACCAACTAGACCTTGACAAACTGCCAAGCGCATTTAATTCTGAGTACAAGACTTGAGAACGTATTCACCGCAGTTTAGCTGACCTGCGATTACTAGCAATTCCAGCTTCATGGAGTCGAGTTGCAGACTCCAATCCGAACTGAGGCCACTTTTAGACGATTAGCTCAGAGTCGCCTCGTCGCTGCGCGTTGTAGTGACCATTGTATTATGTGTGTAGCCCAGGGTATCA
>PMIU01000074.1:0-237 GCA_003157195.1 Candidatus Nomurabacteria bacterium | reverse complement strand
ATTTCTAACCCTGGTAAGGTTCTTCGTTTACCATCGAATTAAACCACATAATCCACTGCTTGTGCAAGTCCCCGTCTATTCCTTTGAGTTTTAGCCTTGCGGCCGTACTTCCCAGGCGGATCTCTTAACGCGTTAGCTAAGCCACTCAGAGGGTCGATACTCCGAATAGCGAGAGATCATCGTTTAGGGCGTGGACTACTGGGGTATCTAATCCCATTCGCTACCCACGCTTTCGTG
>PMIU01000093.1 GCA_003157195.1 Candidatus Nomurabacteria bacterium | reverse complement strand
CAGTTACTTGTAAAAAATCTGATTTTTCGACTTTCGTTCTTATCTCATCAATTTGACCTGCAATTTTACCCTGCTCAATCAAGCCAGAATTTTTTTCTTTGTGAAAAGAAATACTAGCAAAATCAGCTTCATCATCTATAATTAAAACTTTTTTATTTTTTAAATCTGGGTAAGTGGTAGTAAGAATATCTAGCGTGTGTCTGAGGTTATCTTTTTGTTTTTTAGCTACTACTATGAGTTTTTGGTTCAGCTCATATTTTTTCATATTTTTAGGAAATAACATAACATCATGAATTTGAACTTTGTCATTATCCTCAAATATTCCAAAGTCATCGTGAAGTCTCTTTAATGTTTGTTCAGTTAACGGCTTAGTGCCCTTTGTTAAGATAATTGCAATATCATAATTATTATCAAAAGCCAGTGCCATTATTCCAAGAAATGCTCGTGTTTTTCCACTTTGAACCTTGCCAAGTAAGATACCTGGTTTTTTTAAAGTAGTATCAGAGTCAACTAATTTTATAACAACATTCTCAATACAATTTTTTAATGCCTCTTGATACATCAAAATACCATTTTCATCAGTAGACTGTATAAGGGTATTATAGAAATTTCCTTTTACTATTGGCATATTATTCAATATAATAACACAAAATAATAATTGCTCAGCACTAATTTTTTTATTTAATAATTTTTTTACACTGTGGATAACTACCGCTTTGAGTTTCGGTTTTTATTCGGGNNAATATGAAACCAATAACAAAAAAGCAAAAACAGGTCTTTGATTTTATAAACACTTATCGTCTTGAAAACGGCATCTCTCCTACTATTGAGGAGTTAAGAAAAAAACTCAAGCTTAGGGCTGTATCAACAGTTCATGAACATATCAATGCGTTAAAAGAAAAAGGCTATCTTGCAAAAGGCGAAAACACTGCGCGTAACATGACTCCTAGAAAAGAAATTAAAACAATTGTTGAAATTCCTATAATTGGGAAAATCGCTGCGGGGACGCCTATTGAGGCAATAGAAGATTTTCAAGATACAATAACAATTTCAAATCCCAACATAAGAGATTCAAAAGGATATTACGCCTTAAAAGTTGCTGGAAACAGTATGATAGAGGAAGGCATTTTTGACGGCGATATTGTAATAATAAAAAAACAATCAGTCGCAGAGAATGGACAAACTGTAGTAGCAATTATTGATAACAATGAGGCAACATTGAAAAAACTTTACAGAGAAAATGGGAAATTTAGGCTTCAGCCAAGAAATCCAAATATGCAACCCCTTTTCCGGACAGATGTTGAGATAAGAGGCGTAGTTGTGCAAGTGATAAGCAACATAACAGATGAACCCGAAATAAAAGCAATTAAAAAAACAAAACATGGATTTAAAACAATTGATCTTTTTGCTGGAGTTGGAGGAATACGCCTAGGTTTTGAAAAAGCTGGTTTTGAAACTGTGTTCGCAAATGATTTTGATGCTCAATGTAAATTGACTTATGATCTAAATTTTTCAAAAGCAAAGCTTGTTGTGGAAGATATGCGAAAAATAGGCATAGATGATTTGCCTAAATTTGATTTTTTACTCGGCGGGTTTCCTTGCCAAGCATTTTCTATTGCCGGATATAGGCAAGGATTCAACGACCACAAAAACAGAGGAAATTTATTTTTTGACATCGCACGGATAATTGATGTGCGCAAGCCGGAAGGATTTTTGCTTGAAAATGTTAAAAATCTCAAAAGCCACGACAGTGGTAAAACCTTCAGAATAATCGAGGAGACTTTAAAAAATTTAGGCTACTATATAAAATACAAAGTTCTAAATAGCATGGAGTATGGAAATATTCCCCAAAATCGAGAAAGAATATACATAGTCGGCTTTAGGAATAAAAATTATACTGATAAATTTTCTTTTCCAGATCCGGTAAAACTGACAAAAAAAATCACTGATTTGCTAGAAAAAAATGTCCCAGAAAAATATTATTATAATGGAAAGCCTCTGTTTGAGAAGTTGAAGAATTTTATTAAAGAAGAAGGAAAAGTATACCAATGGCGCAGGCAATATGTCCGGGAAAACAAAAGCGGAGTTTGCCCGACTCTTACAGCAAATATGGGTACAGGCGGACACAATGTTCCAATAATTAAAGACAAAAAAGGAATAAGAAAATTGACTCCACTAGAATGTGCCCGTATACAAGGTTTTCCGGAAAATTACATACTGCCAAAAATTGCCGACTCAGCGTTATATAAGCAATTCGGAAATTCAGTGAGCGTCCCAGTGCTTGAAGCTGTAGCAAAACAAATGATGAAAGCTATGGAATAATTACCAAACCTTTACTTTTGTTGCAATTGGCTTGATTTTATTCTTTGCGATAATATCTTTTTTTATGCAAAAACGAGGTCTTCGTTTTTCTCCTTGTTGGTCTTTAAAAATCTGATTTTTATTTACTTTATTTTCGTAAATCAATTTGCTTGGTATGTGATAAATATCAAACTTTCCATCAACTTTTCCGTCGCTATAAAAATCAAGAAAATACAAATCGTCCCACTTTGACCTTGGTCCAAAAGAAGTCAAATCATTTTCTACGCTACAAGCCTTAATCTGTTCTGCTTTGCCTGTTTTTGTGTTGAAAGTATCAAATGAAGTATTTGATAAGCCATATGCTGATATAAAACGAGATGACTTAGACCAAAGGCAAAACGCAACTTCAGAAAGTCCCTCGGGGAAATTTGGTTCGCGGGACTTGTAATCTCGCATACCCATTTTTAATCCTCTCCATAGATCAAAAATACCTTTCCATTTTTTACCGTCAGCTTTTGTAAAATCCATTATTTCTAATGAACATTTTTCACCAAAGACTTTAGTTTTTATTTTACGAGTATTCATGGTGTTATTTAACAAAATAATCCAATGGCTTTTTATAAAGTTTTGCAAACTCTTTCAATTGCAAAACATCAAATCGTCTTTGTCCGGATTCAATTTTTGAAAGGTAGGACTGCGTCCTGCCAAGTTTTTTTGCAACCTCAACTTGTCCAAGCCCAGACTCAAGACGCGCTGTTTTTAGGCGTTCAACGATTGCATTATGGTCTTTTGTATAAATTGCTCTAGGCATTACATTAGTAGTATAGTATTCCATTGTGTATTATTCCAAACTGCCATATAATACACTAGAAGCCCGCATTCCTCCCCAAACCCCTCCTGCGGGCAGAATTNNCGAGGAAAATGGAAATCCAAATACCCAAAATATTTGTTTCCATTTTCCGAGTCCGTTTGAAATTAGCACATTAGTCGAGCGTAGTGGAAATATTAAAATTAAGAAAAACGTCGAGCGTACACATTAATCATAGTCCGGATTGTTTTGAAAAAAGGTTCGGATTTCATTCAAGAAACACAGCCTTACGGATAAATTAGTCATATTTGATATACTGAATTAATGATAAAAAATATTATCTTTGATTGGTCAGGAGTAATAAGCGATTCCATTGAAAGACATTTGATAGTGGTAAACAAGATGTTTAATAGTTTCGGAGTGCGATCTATAAGCATTGAAGAATTAAAGGAAAACTGGGAACAGCCATACATGCGTTTTTATACGAAATATTTACCAAATATAAAATTAGAGGACGAACAAATTGCTTACACTAAGGCGATGTTAGAATCAGGAAAATGCGATCCTTATTCTGGAATCGTCGAGTTAATAAAAAAAATAAAAGGCAACGGCAAAAAGTTGGTAGTGATAAGTTCTGATGTTACTGAAACATTGCTTTCTGAAGTCAGAGATTTTGGGTTGGATCAAATATTTTTAGAAATTGTCAGTGATGCACATGACAAAACAAATGATTTACTGAAAATAATTCACAGAGAGAATTTTAATCTTGAAGAAACTGTTTTTATTGGAGATTCTAATCATGAAATAGAAGAAGGGAAAAAGGCTGGAATCAAAACCATTGCCGTAACTTGGGGATATTCTCCAAAAGAAAAACTGGTCGCCCTAAAACCTGATTTTTTAGTTGATACGATTGAGGAGTTAGAAAAATACCTTCTAAACTAAAGTAGTACAACTTAACCATTATTTTGCAGTAAATATGTTTCCACGTCCTACCAAACACCCAGCCAATAAGTTTGACCCCCTAAAGGAACTGCGATTTTAACAGCTTTTGTAAAGTTAAAAAATCGGGAGTATAATATAAACATGGAAATAAAAAGAATTGAACGTATTTCAAAAATACAAAAAGAACTCCCACCAAAGACCCGGGAAGAATTTATAGAAAAACAGCGGGCTGTTCAAACTCCTAGTGAAGATATTATCGATATATCCGATGAAGCGAGAGAGCTCTTAAGAAAACTCAATGAGAAAAAGTAATTTAATTTTTAATATGAATAGGTTCCAACATCCTGTTATAGTCCCCCTTTACAAATAGAAAATATTTAGTATAGTAATTCCAGAGGTCCTTCTTAAATGAGCCGAACAATAATGCAAGAGCGGATACAGCTTTTTCTTGATACGGGCAACGCGGTACAGCGTGGCATGGAGGTCCTAGCAACCCAGGCCGCCGAAAAAGCCGCGGAACATAAGTGCCCCAAATGCACCACGGGTACGCTCGTCAGCAGTGGAGGTCTCGTCCACTGCACCAACTGCGGCAGCTAGCCGCAACGACATGGGAACCATCGACAGCCGCGGGAGGGTCATCGAACCACCCCGCGGCTTCCTCATTTTTATATACAAAGGTGTTATAATATATCTATGCAAAAATTTATTCGAATATTTCTTTTAGTTTTAATTATTATTGGTATAGTTGCACTAGCAACTCAGAAAACTTGGGTGCCGAAATTGGTAGAGAAAATTTTATCATCTAGAACTTATTTTCCCAATACTCCTATTTTAAATACCAACACTGAAACTCCAAAATCGGACTTTGTCCGTGTTGAGACTCCATTACCAGGCCAGACTATCACAAGTCCGCTTGTCATAAAAGGCACGGCCCGCGGGAGTTGGTTTTTTGAGGCAAGTTTTCCGGTGACCTTGGTGAATTGGGACGGGTTGATAATTGCGCAGGGGGTTGCACAGGCCAAGAGTGACTGGATGACTACGGACTTTGTGCCCTTCGAAGCTACGCTCACCTTTAATATAAATAAGAAAGCGTACAGTAATAGAGGTGCGCTCATATTGCGTAAAGATAATCCATCCGGATTAGCGAAGAATAGCGACTCCTTGGAAATTCCAATAGTCTTTGCCGACTAATTCACATTTGTTATAATTAAGTCTATGCAAAAGACTACTTTGCTTTTTTTATACAAACCTCGCGAGAAGAAAATTCTCTTGGCTATGAAAAAGCGCCGTTTCGGCACGGGTAAGTGGAATGGTGTGGGCGGGAAATTGGAACCCGGAGAAAGTATTATAGATGGGCTCGTACGAGAAACACTGGAAGAAATAGGAGTGGTTGTGAACGAGAGCAACCTAAAACAAATGGCAACCCTAGATTTTTCTTTTGATGAAAATCCCGAATGGGATCAGCAAACTCACGTATTTTTCGCAGAAAAATGGGAAGGCGAGCCGATGGAAACCGAAGAGATGAACCCAAAGTGGCACCATATTGACGAACTGCCGTTTAAAAATATGTGGATAGACGACCCGCACTGGCTGCCGCTCGTCATAAATGGCAAAAAGCTAAAAGCCAGCTTTCACTTTAGTAAAACAGGGGACAAAATACTTGATATGAAAGTCGAGGAAATATAATGTGCTATAATAGATATATGCGAATACGAAAAATTGAGGTTTTGTCTTTTGTTGTCGTTTTGGCCACTTTTTTGGTCGCGGTTTTGATATATCCCCAAATGCCGGATAGAATAGTTTCGCATTTTGGGCTTCGTGGCGAAGCCAATGGCTATATGGGAAAGTTTTGGGGAGTATTTTTACTGCCCACGATTATGCTCATAATTTATTTCATATTTTTATTTATTCCGTGCATTGACCCGAAAAAAGAAAACATCCAGAAATTTAAAAAATACTATGATTTTTTCATCCTGGCCTTCATGCTTTTCTTTGTCTACATTTACGCGTTGATGATTTTCCGAAACCTGAATTATTCTTTTAATTTTATACAATTTATGGCGCCGGCTTTGGCTCTTTTATTCTATGTGGTTGGCGTATTACTCAAACACGCCGAGCCAAACCTGACCATCGGCATTCGAACTCCTTGGACTATTACCAACGACGAAGTCTGGTATAAAACGCACAAATTGGGCAGTAAATTGTTTAAAGTCGTAGCATTTATTTGCCTCCTTGGAATAATACTGCCGAAATATGCCCTTTATTTTGTCTTATTACCGGTGATTGCCTCAGCTGTTTATCTGGTTTTTTATTCATATCTTGAATATCGTAAAACTCTATAGGGGCAGCCAGATCATAAATCTGCTATAATACCTCTATGATAAAAACAATCAGAATATTTTTGTTAGTTTTAATAATTATCGGAATCGGCTTATTGCTGACGCAGAAAACTTGGGTGCCGAAGTTGGTTGATTTTATTATTTCCCATGAAACGCCTGTAAAAACAGTCCTACCAAAAACAACGAAGGAAAAAAGCAGTTCTATTTCTATAACTACTCAAAAAATAACCGAAGATAATTTCACCGGCACGGTGGCGGTAATTTCCGGCACGAGTCCGCTCGCAGTCAAGATGCGGGAATATGTAAATAAAACAGTTACAGAATTCAGGAAACAGGCGAATACAGACGTTCCAGAAATGAGGGCAAAATTCGGAGCAGATAACCCTACCGCCAATTACGAAATCGATATCAATTCAAAATATATAAAAGGAGGGAAGACAGAATCCATTATGACAGATATCTACACTTTCACCGGCGGAGCTCATGGCAGCACTATATATAAGGTCATGACTGCCAGTCTTGAGAGCGGAAAAATTTTATCTCTCTCGGATGTCATCCCAAAAGAAAAACAAAATGCTTTTACGGCATTTATAAAAAAAGAATTGAACAATTGGATTCCCGAAGGCAGTAATGCGCCCGTGGTTTTTGCCGACCAAGTTAATAGTCTGACGTTTAGCTCTTTTGTGAACTGGTCTCTGGACGATCAAAATCTGATTATTTATTTTGACCAATACTCGATAGGACCGGGAGTGCTCGGAGCAACAGCCTTTCCATTGCCGCTGACAAAAATAAGTGACTTCATTAATTCAAACTATTCTAACTTAGTTTAATAAACGGTAACGTAAATAGTGCTGCAGGAGTAATTATTGCTTTGGCAAAAAGTGATAGTGTCGGCTCCGGCGGAAGCGGCTAATATTTGCACTGAGTTGTTGGTATTGTTGTATCCATTATTGTAACCACCATTATTGCAAGACTGGCCGGTTAGATAACTATACAGAGAATTCGCCGTGCATCCCGGAACAGAAGAATAGCCAACTCCATTGTAACCACCGCCATAGCAAGGCTGGCCCGTGGTGATGCTATATGCTGCACCCGCGGTGCAACCCGGAGTAGTAGAGGTATAAGACGTCACCGCGACACTCGGATTAGAATTACTGGACACAGTCAAGCCCATAGAATTACCCGAGGCAATAGTTGCAGCACCTCCGACGGGCAGAGTGAGACTAGAGAGACTTATACCTGAGGTATTATAATTATTTACCGGGGGTAAATATCCGCCGGTAACGCTGACATAGATGGTCCCGCAAGATGAACTCGAACCATTTTGACAAACTATGATATTGGAACTTCCAACACTACTGCCGTATATTGAAATGTTATTGCCACTCACGTATGCGGTTGCCACGTTTTGGTTGGAGTTGCTGGAAATATATAATGTTCCGTAAGAATAAGAATTATACGCAGTCACGACGGACGTCTGCCCGACAGTCAGAGAAAGATTGGTCTGGCTCAAGGAAAGAGTTCCGCCATAAGTACTACCGCCACTCACGGTAATGTATATGTTGCTACATGAGCTGATGCTATATTCACAAATCGTCGCCGTGGTACTGCCGGCCATAATGCCGTAAATGTTTATACTGTTTCCACTTATAGAAACAGTGGCTATATTGTTGTTTGTGTTGTTAGAAAGATATATTGATGTCGAAACGTTGGTCGCATACACGGTTGAAGATTGGCCTGCAGTCAAATAGACATTGGATTGGCTCAAGGTTGCAGCCTTTGCGTTACCGACAAAAAGCATTAGAGCTATGGCAATAAAAGATATGATAAATATTGTTTTAATTGTTTTCATATATATAATTAATGATTACTACTAATACGGCTTGGACTATTAGCCTTCCTGTTATATTACAACAAAATCTAGTATAATGTCCATATGATGAACCTAAAATTAAGAACAACCAATGAACCGGAAAAGGCGGCGGAGTTTGTTGCTTCTTCCATTTTGAAACAATTGAAAAACGGCAAGCTTGTTTTATTTTTTGCGACGGGCGGTTCATCTATTTATGTATGCGCGAAAATCACAAAAATCTTAAAAGAATATCCGGATAAAAATTTAATGAAAAATCTAACTGTTACTTTGACTGACGAACGATATGGACCCACAGGACATCCAGATTCAAATTGGCAGCAACTTCTAGATAGAGGCTTTGATTTACCGCAAGCAAAACTTATTCCGGTACTGACAGGCGACAACAAAGAAGTTACTATAAAAAATTTCAATAAAATTCTTAATGAAGAACTCACAATTGAAGCGTATAAAATAGGCTTGTTCGGCATTGGCAAAGACGGACATACTGCGGGCATATTGCCGGAAAGTGTTGCAGTAAATTCTACAGACCTGGTTTGCGGTTATGACACCCCGACGTTTTCTCGCATTACCATCACTCCCAAAACTATAGAAAAATTGGATGAAATAATAGTTTGGGCACAAGGTAAAGATAAATGGCCGGTTATAGAAAGCCTAGCGACCCCGACGCTCAAAGAGGTCGGGGCCCCGACCAAAAGCGTCGGGGAACAACCGGCACAGATTTTAAAAAAAGTTCCATTATTAACAATATTTACAAACAAAAATGTATGACAAAAATTGCAATTGTAGGTTTAGGAAAAATGGGAGAACAGATTGCCAGAAAGCTGCAGGAAGGCGGGCATAATGTTGTTGCTTATAGCCGCAGGAAAGAACAAGTTGATGAATTTGTGGCAAAAGGAATGATTCCGGCTTACACTCGGGAAGAAGTAGTGAAAGCATTTGACGGGGAGCAGGTGGTTCTTTGGCTGATGGTGCTTTCTGAATTTGTGGATCAAGAATTAGAAGAATGGCTTAAAATTCTGCCCAAAAATAGCATTTTGATAGACGGAGGCAATTCTGATTTTCGCCTGACAAAGAAGAGAGCTGAATTGGTTTCAAAAAGCGGCTCGGTCTTAATGGATGTCGGCACAAGTGGGGGAGTTTGGGGTTATCAGAACGGCTTTTGCATGATGGCAGGCGGAGATACAGAAACATTTAAAAAAATTGAACCGGTTTTAAAAACACTTTCATTGCCTTCCGGCACATATCATCATTTCGGGGAATCCGGCTCGGGGCACTATGTGAAAATGGTGCACAATGCCATTGAATACGGCATGATGGAAAGTCTGGCTGAGGGTTACAGACTTTTAAAAGAAGGGCCGTATAAAAATCTTGATTTGGCAGCGGCCGGTGAAGTCTGGCAGAAAAGAAGTGTGATTACATCTTGGCTGAATGAACTCACTGCGAATATTTTAAAAGAAAACCCTGGGTTAGAAGGTGTCGATGGTAAAGTATCGGAATTGGGAGAAACACGCTATGCTTTAGAAATGGCAAAAGATTGTAATATAGAAACCCCATCCATTCGAGCCGCTTTCGATGTTCGGGTTGCCTCACAGAAAGGAAACGTAAATTTTGCCACTAAGCTATTATCTCTAATGCGCAATGCTTTTGGCGGACATAAAATAAATGCAGAAAAATAACACGACAAACTATATAATTTTTGGCGCTTCCGGTGATTTATCAAGACGCTATTTACTGCCGGCTATTGAAAATTTACAAAATATGAATGAGGTAGGTGCCGTCGTGCTTGTCTCCCGCAGAGATTATGAAAATTTGAAGAATCTGATTACCTCCGAGGGAGAAAAAATTTTCCACTTAGCTGTTCCACCCGCAGGAGTGGCCTATGCTGTTGAACTCATAAGTAAAGCTTTCGGCCAGAATAATGTGAAAATAATGCTGGAAAAACCTTTTGGCAATGATTTGAAATCCGCCCAGGCTCTGATAGAGCATATTGATAAATATTTTTCCGAGGATCAAATTTATCGAATTGATCATTATTTAGCAAAGCAGTCAATGCAAGATATAGTTGACGAAAAATTTGACAGAAAAGAAATTTCCAGAATAGAAATTATTGCCAGCGAAAAAATAGATATAGAAAGCCGGGCTAATTTTTATGAGCAAACCGGAGCTTTAAAAGATTTTGTGCAAAGCCACCTCCTTGAAATGGCGGCAGTATTTTTATCCGGTTCGTTTGAGACCAAAAGGCGGTATGAGGCGTTAAAGAATTTGGAAATTGTATGCGACATAAATAAGCATGAATGCGTTAAAAGGGGCCAATATGCAGGATATCGCGAGGAAGTGAATTGCGACACAAGCATGACTGAAACTTTTGTTTCAATTAATTTAATTTCCAAAGACCCGGCTTGGCGTGGAGTGCCGATTATTCTTTCCACAGGAAAGGCTCTGGCAAAAAAGTTTACGGAAATAAAAATTAAATATAAAAATGGGGAGGAGAAAGTTTTTAAAATCGAACACGAACCGGATACATACGAAAGAGTGATGCGCGAAGCGATAGCAGGAAAGCATGATTTATTTGTTTCAAGCGGGGAGATATTGGAAACTTGGAGAATATTGGACGAAATTCAAAAAGCCTGGGATAAAAATGGAGACGATTTGGTGATTTACAAAAAAGGAAGCACGGTTGAGGAAGTGATGAAAATGTAGCGGATAAAAGGGAAATCCACGCTCACAACATAAAAATTACCTTATTTTATAAGGGATTTTTTGTATTGACAAATAGCATATTATATGCTACACTATTCTTTAGTTCTTTATATATTAAGTTTTGCGAGGCGAATTGCTCATTTATGCCAAAAAGTGAGTATCTCGCCTTGCAAAACGGACTAAAGGTGTCCGGCCCTGTGGGGTGAATTTTGTCTAAAGGAGACAAACCGTGAAAAAAACGCCGAAAGTAATTCGCAATGACTTCTTTGTGTTGCTTCCTCACCGCGTGAGACAGGCCGAGCAGGTTGCTCGGTCGGTAGCGGAAGTGATCAACGCGGAACTCACACGGGTGACCTTCCACAAGGAGCCGGTGCGCTCCAACAATGTTGTCTTGATGTCCATCAAGGAACAGGAAACTTCGGAAGGCCTCAATCTTTTTAATTTCCGCTTTGAGGCATAATATACAAAAATCGTGG
>PMIU01000100.1 GCA_003157195.1 Candidatus Nomurabacteria bacterium | reverse complement strand
TCTGGTGTATCTACTGAAGGAATGTTCGGTATTTTCAACATCAATTTCTGCCATTCTTCTATGGTTGCTTTCAATTTTTCTTCTTTGGCCTTAATATCTTCTTTGACCGCGCGCATTTCTTCTATGAGTTGCACTTTCAATGCTGCATCTTGGTTGCGAGCTATGTCGTTTGAAACTCTATTCACTTCCGCCCGCAAGTCTTCCACGTCTTTGAGTTCTTTTAGGCGTTTGTCGTCAAGGGCGACAAGTTTCTCAATATCAATCTCCACGCATTTTTTCTTGGCGCCAGCTTGCACAATGTCTTTGTTTTCACGGATAAATTTGATGTCTAACATATATATAGTATATAATAAAACTAATTTAATTACAAAACTTATGAAATTTGATTTAAAAATTTTAGAGGGAAAAGCTATTCCGGCAGAACTTTTGAGAATTCCTCAACCGCCGAAAAAACTTTACATTGCAGGAATTTTGCCGCCGGAAGGTACTGTTTGTCTGGCAGTAGTGGGTTCAAGAAAAGCCACGACCTACGGCAAAGATGTGGTGAAGAAATTAATTTCTGGGTTGAAAGGTTACCCGATAGCTATCGTCTCCGGTCTGGCAGTCGGCATAGATGCGTTATCTCATGAAGCTGCTCTCAATGCCGGGCTTTTAGCTGTGGCTTTCCCGGGCTCCGGAATTTCAGAAGAAGCTTTTTTCCCACCAACCAGCCTAAAATTAGCTGAGAGAATAATCAGTTCCGGTGGATGCGTTATATCTGAATTTGAACCGGATCTCAAAGCGGCATATTATACTTTTCCAATGAGAAACAGACTTGTGGCGGGTCTTTCTAAAGCTGCGCTCATTATAGAAGCTCAAGAAAAATCTGGCACATTAATTACCGCCAGAATGGCTCTCGATTACAATAAAGAAGTCTTGGCTGTGCCCGGACCGATAAGTTCAGATTACTCCAAAGGCACAAATAAATTAATTCAACAAGGAGCCACTCCGATAACATGTAGCGACGATATATTGGAAGCTCTCGGTTTTAAAATAGACAAAGAAAGTAAACAACAAAGTCTTTTTGAAGATGCTCGACCGGAAGAAAAAATAGTTTTAGAAATATTAAAAGAACCGATGGAGAGAGATGATTTAATTCGCGAGATGAAACTGTCTACCGGCGCAGCGAATGCTCTGCTTTCGGTAATGGAAATCAAAGGTTTAATCAAAGAAGAAATGGGAGAAATTCGCGCAAGTTTTTAATAAAAAATTTTCCTAAAATTTGCATTGAAAAACAATTTCGTGTAATACTGGTTATGTTATGAAACTACTTATCGTTGAATCACCATCAAAAGCCAAGACTATCGAGAAATATCTGGAAGGCGCTTCCTCCAATCCGGCGGACAAGTTTACTGTGCGTGCTTCTGTCGGGCATGTGCGCGATTTGCCGAAATCAAACAAAAAAGCTATCGACATCGAAGGCGGTTTTATTCCGCATTATGAAATTTCCAAAGGCAAAGAAAAAGTCGTGCACGAGTTGCAAGGACTGGCGGAAAAAGCAACCGAGGTGATGCTGGCGACAGACCCTGACCGTGAAGGAGAAGCTATTGCTTGGCACATAGAGACATTATTAAAGGAAGACAAGAAAGTTAAAGCGCCGATAGAACGAGTAACTTTCCATGAGATAACTAAAGAAGCCGTAGAAGAGGCTTTAAAACACCCAAGACAAATAGATACGGCTCTGCGTAAGGCTCAAGAAGCCCGTAGAGTGCTCGACAGGCTTGTGGGTTACGATTTGTCCGGGCTTATCTGGAAAAAGGTGCGTTATGGGCTTTCGGCTGGGCGTGTGCAATCTCCAGCACTGCGCATAATTATGGAACGTGAGCGGGAAATTCGCGCTTTTATACCGGAAAAATATTGGAGAATATGGGGAGAATTTGAAACCAGCCGAGGAAAAAGGTCGGACCTTAAGGGAGCCCAAGGTCCGACCTTGGGGAATCGGCTGGTTTTAGAATGTAGTCAGGAACCAAGAGATGAAAAATTAGTTGAGAAAATATTAACTGAAGGAAAGAAAGGCACTTGGATAATTAACGGAGTAAAAGAAAATGAACAGAAACGCTCACCACGCGCGCCTTTTACCACGTCAACCTTACAACAAACTGCCAGTTCGCGTCTTGGTTACTCTCCTTCGCGCACAATGCAAATCGCGCAGAAACTTTATGAAGCTGGACACATCACTTATATGCGAACGGACAGCACGAATATTTCTGTCGCCGCTCAGAGCCAAATATTGGCATTCGTAAAAAAAGAATATGGAGAAAAATATGCGCAGGCCAGAATTTATAAAACCAAATCCAAAAACGCGCAAGAAGCGCACGAAGCTATTCGCCCGACACACATAGAAAAATTACAGGCTGGCACCGACGACCAAAGCAGACTGTACAAACTTATCTGGGAACGCGCTGTGTCTTCACAGATGGCGGATGCGAAACTTCTTAAGACAAAAATAACAGCCACAATAGATGGGCATGAAGATTTGCCCGAGTTTAGAGCAGTCGGTTCTCGTCTTCTTTTCCCCGGCTGGCTTGCGGTAGATACTGGCGCGCGTGGCGAAGACGTGGAGTTGCCTTTGTGTAAAGAAGGAGAAAAATTAAAGTTGCTTAACTTGGAAAGCGAAGAAAAATTTACCGAACCGCCAAATAGATATTCTGAAGCGGGATTGGTTAAAGAACTTGAACAGAGAGGCATCGGACGACCATCCACTTATGCATCCATTATGCGCACGATCGAAGAACGTGGCTATGTGCGAAAAGAAAACAAAACATTGTTCCCGACGGATGTCGGCGAAGTTGTCTCAGATTTCTTGGAGAAGAATTTTCCCAATTATATTTCCGATACTTTCACCGCAGAAATGGAAGATGAACTGGATGAAATTTCCAGAGGCGAACGCGAATATGAAAAAACCTTGAAAGATTTTTACGGGCCATTTTCCAAAGACGTAAAATCAAAAGAAAAACTAGAAAAAGCAACAAATCTAGGCGATGCGCCGGCAAATATTAAATGTCCGAAATGCGGTAGTCTGATGATTATCAAACTTTCTCGTGGAGGAAAATTTTATTCCTGCTCTAAATATCCCGACTGCGACGGAGCATTGATGCTCGACGGTACAGAATTGAAAGGTCCTGAGGAAACCGGCGAGATGTGTCCCCTTTGTGGAGATAAGAAAGGTAAAAATGGCGGAGGTAAGTTGGTTATTAGACAGAGACGCGACGGCACCGGCACATTTATCTCCTGCTCGCGTTATCCGAAATGCAAATTCATAAAAAAAGACGAAGCGGAAGAAGCCAAGAAAAGAACCGGGGTGATTTGTCCTGTTTGCAAAAAGGGAGACATCAGTGAAAGACGTGGCAGATTCGGAATTTTTTATTCATGTTCAAATTATCCGGATTGCAAGTTTGCTATCAAAGCCAAACCAACCGGCAATATTTGTAAACTCTGTGGGTCTTTGATGATGGAAGGCACAAAAACGATACCAGAACGTTGTAGTAATAAAGCCTGTGTAAACCATAATCCACATAAAATATTAAAGAAAGGTCTAAGCATTGAGTAAACCTCACTGCCAGCAAGTTTTTGTGAGACGGAGGTATATTTTTTTAGTAGAAAAAATACCGAGTCGGGGTCGCGAAATTTTTGGAGCGGCGGCGATAAAAATATTTGTGACCAAAAACAATCCCAGAATTCTACGATGTTGAACATATGTAAAAGATAGAAGAAATTGAAATAGCCGACATTTCCTCCTTTCGGTGCCGGCTATTGAGAGTATTGGACTCCCGACCATTGTCCGGTGCCGCCGGGCGCGGTTGGTATTACTTTTCGACAATTAGGTCGGGGCACACCTTTCCCCAGAATTTCCCCATGCGCCTGGGTAGGTTGCGAATCCACATTTCGATTCCAACTATTCGGGGCGCAAGCGCCCGAACTGCGACAAATAAAGCAGCGAGCACAACGCCGACGCTGGCAACCCATAGGCCATAAAACACAATGGCCATTTCGTTGTCCATCACGAAAATAGAGACTCGGACTATGCCCAAAAACAGCAGAATGCCCACCACAACTTCCCACGGAGCGAACTGCTTTTTCATGCCGTTCTTCTTTGTTTTGTAGGGAAAGAATGGAGCAGATCCCTCGCTTCCATTGAAGTTGGAGGAAAAGCCACCGAACCACGCTATCGCTGACAAAACATACACAACGACGAACATTATGGCGATCAACACCATTGCCTGCGGGACGCATATCCAGTAGTAAGCGCAGGCTTTCTTCGGTACCGAAATGCCGGTGATTTTTACGAGCCGAAAATGCCAACTCGTTTCTTTTACCCGGCGCAACCAATCCTTTAAACGAATTATCACGAACGTTTCTCCTTCAAGAAGAGCCTATTATATATATGAATTTAGTCAAGTAATTTTAAATATTATTAATTTCATAGTATACTCCTCTTATGGCAAGTGTAGACGCAAAAGTAAAAGAAATTACCGACCTTATTGCGGGCGGGGTAAATGAAAAAGATACGGAGCTTATAAAAAAGGCTTACCTTTTTGCGGAGCATGCGCACAAAGATCAAAAAAGACTTTCGGGTGAACCATACTTCATTCATCCTTTCGAAACAGCAAAAATTCTGGCCAAACTCGGTATGGATAAGCAGACCATCATCGCCGGGCTCTTGCATGACACACTGGAAGATACCAAAACAACTGAGGAAGATATAAAAAAAGAGTTTGGCGACGACA
>PMIU01000109.1 GCA_003157195.1 Candidatus Nomurabacteria bacterium | reverse complement strand
CTGGCACGGCTCCGCCAGCCCAAGTGGCCGTGTCCGACCAATTACCAGTTTTAGTTGAAGTAATATTGGCAGCCAAGGCGATATTAGAATTTAGCGGTCCGAAAAAATATATGATGCCGGCAAATAAGCAGAGGCTTAAAATTAAGAATGATTTTTTCATAGCGATAATATTTAAAATTTTTAAAAACTTAAAATTATTCGTATGTGCCGCATTCGTAGTGCGGCTGCCGAAGGCATAACTAAAAAACGCCATCAAAAATGGCGCTTCAAATTATATAAATNNATTGAGCTATTCAACATTTTTTTTCTAATTTTTTACTCTTATTTTCCATTGCTCATATCGTACCACAACTTTCGTGTTGGACGAAAAGATTTTATTGCTTTCATTATATCACAAAAAAATCTTATTTCCACAATTTTTTGTACAACATAGAAACAAAATACCGCTATATTAAACGATGGCTTTTCTTAATTAATACTATGCCTGAAAAATTATTCTAAATACATAATCTTCTTCATTATCAGTGGAACTTCTTTGAGAAAAAACTTTTTCACTTCATTCCAGCTTATTTTCGCATTCATTTTCGGCATCGGGTCGCTTTCAGCATCGTCAAAAAACACCAAAGCTTTTAAAATATGATGGTAATCATGAGCGACCGATGGATATTGGATTTTTAATTTTTTGATCGAACCTTCTAATGATTCAATATTTTTTGCGCACCAATATAAATCAAAGAAATCCCTTTTTCTTCCTCTTTGAGAGACAGCGGTTATTTTCATAACCGCAATATCTATTGGATTCATAACTTTTATTTCACCATAATAAGACATTTTTTGTTTGGGGATAAAAAAAGGATAAGCGATAAAGCTTATTTTAGCTCCCAACAACTTACCATAAATGGTATTTTTTCTTTCAACTTCAGTAATCCAATCTTTGTTGTTGATAAAATGAGCAATTAAATTTTTCGTGTTAAAATTTTGTTTTTCGGTAAAAAAATCCAAATCAACAGATCTTCTATTCCCTGATTGCAACGCTAGGGCTGTTCCTCCAGCCAAATACCACTCTGATTTTTTAAACCATTTTTCGGCAGATAAAAAATCAAGAGCCTTTTTAGTCTTTTTTGGTAATGTTTCATAATGCCAATTTAGTTCTTGAGAAGAAGCGTCCATAAATTTTTAGTTTCAGGCCTTAAGCTTCTCGAACCGGAGATTATTTTTTTTAGAAATGGTTTTTTGTAAAATTTAAAAACGGAGCGAACTTCATCATCGTGCCCTAAATCAGCCACACGCTCAATAATATATTGAGCATTTTTTTTGACGTCTATTTTCTTTGGATTGGCGTCCCAAAAAAGGGCTTGTCTGAATTTCATACTTATATTTTACCAAAAATTATGATTTTTTGCAAATATTTTCTAATTTTCACCCTTTTGTCAACACAATCGTGAAAATACCTAAAATTAGACATTAATTCACGCTTTTGTGCCCTCAGTAGGATATCTTTCTCTACGAGAACAGTATACCTTTTCCATTTTTTATAAATAAAAAATAAGGAAAAGCTTTTCGCTTCCTACACGAAGCCAAGCAGTTGGCTTCTTTCGTGCTGGTGCCCCCTCATGGTCTCGGAAATTGTAATGTGAGACGTTGTAAGGGTTTCTTCAACAATTTTAGTATATCACAATCAGCCCTCTCGGTCGGAGTCTGAATATACACAATGCACACTATAAAAAAGAGATGCGTTTTGAAATGCCAACAAATGCCAATAAAATGAACTTTTGAAAATTCTTAAAAAAGACAACCTGCTCATATTTTATAAGTGTATTTTGTGAAAAAACACGATATTTTGATAAATAATATATGGTGCTGTGTTGTGTAGGAATTATTCAACCGGCACCCAGAGCCCTCAAGCAGAACACTAATTAGTTAATTAATTGGTATAATCAAATAATGAAAAAGGACAAAAATAATTATACTGAAAACCAAAGGATACTTTATGGTGATAAGTTTTTTGCTGAAACAACAGAAGCAGAAAAAAGTGGTGAAAAAACATTCAATAAGATATTTTTAGGTGATAAGTTTCAAAAAGCAGTTGCAGAAATAAGAAAATCAGAATTGAATATGCGTGAAAACTGTTTTACGGATGATAAGGACTTAGAAAAATGGTATCTACAAAATAAATCTTCCATTGATAAAAAAATGAGTGAGTTTCTTCCGTCATTTCTTGAAAATCAATTATTGCCCAATAATGATTGGTGGAGAAAAAAGATAATGGATTATATTTTATTTAATGGTGCAAAATTACTTTTTTCACCATTATCGCCCACACAACTGCCCTTTATTGAAATGATCGATAAAAAATCATTTAGAAAGGCACATACAGATCTGTGTATCTATCCTGGAATAACTCAAAATGATATTACAGAATTTGTAGTAAAGAATTGGCAATTTATAGAGCCGAAATATACAACTGGACCAGCTGAAAAAATAGGCAGAAAGGAAAAAGAGAATTTGCAAGCACAAATTTTTATAGCTAATTATTGTTTGAAATCAAAAGCGGAATTAAAAGAAATCTTTGGAATAGAAAAAAATGATAGATTAAATAAATCTAAATGGAGTATTATAAGTAAGCGTTTATATATAATGGGCTATGGTAAATTTACTCCTGCAAATGTGAAAACTATTTATTATCGTTTAAAAAAGCGTAGACGGTAACACTAATTGGGTCTCCATAAGTGTTACCTATTTTAAGTACGAAAAAAATAAAAAATGATCATAATAAAATTATGGTCATTTTTTATTTTTACAAAAAAGATAACCACAAAATAACATCATCTGCAAAAGCTCTCACCCAAGCAGATGAAATAAGGTCGAATTAAAAACTAATAATATATTTTATGGAAAATAAAAACTTAATTAAAACTCCGATTGAATCCGATTTTCTTCCAGTGGTTATGGGGATTCACTATCAAGCAGAATTTATGAAATTCGCCTTTTGGTATGGCACTCCTAGACAATTTCGTAAACCAGAAACCCAGAAAGAATTTGCTGATTCAATCGGAGTTTGCATTGATTCACTCACTGACTGGAAAAAACATCCACAATTCAGTTTCTTTGTCTGGCAAGCCACCAAGGAATGGCTAAAAGATCGAATACCTGATGTAATTGGCGGTTTATATGCAAAAGCTTCCTCCGAAAAAGCTGGGGCTAAAGATGTCGAATTATGCCTCCGGCTGGCGGAAATAAATATTATCAACGATAAGAAGAAAAAATAATTTCATGAATACAAAATCTGCAACAAAAACAAAACTTACTTGGACAATGGCCAAGCGAAAAGTTAAAGATATTCTCCCAGCATCCTATAATCCAAAAAGGATGACGGAGAATGAGCGTCGAGACTTGGAAGAATCAATCAAGGAATTTGGAGCCGCGGTACCTGTGGTTTTAAATATCGGAAGTCGAAACAATTTTCTGATTAATGGCCACCAGCGTTTAAAAATTTACGCTGATCTTGGTACCGACGAAATTGACGCGATGGTTCCAAGTAGAGAATTAAGTGAAAAAGAGGAAATGACCTTAAATCTTCGATTGTCAAAAAATTTAGGCTCATGGGATGAGGCAAAACTTAAAGATCTAGACATGAACCTGCTCCTTGAGGTCGGTTTCGGAGACGACGAATTACAAAATCTATTCGATAACGTGGATGTGATTGACGATGAATTTGACGTTGAAAAAGCTGTTAGAGAGACTAAGGTGTCTAGAGTAAAACCAGGAGAAATTTGGGAACTCGGAGATCATAAATTACTTGTGGGAGATTCAACTTCACCAGAACAAGTGCAAAAATTGATGGGCAACGAATTAGCGGATGTCATTTATTGTGATGGACCCTACAATATAGGGTTAAGCTATTCTGACGGAATTGGCACTAAAGGAAAATACGGAGGAGAATATGGCAGTCACACAAGAAGAGATGAAGCGAAAGATTTTCCAGATTTGAAATTCAAAAATATGAAAATGTCGGACACTAAAACGGTACAGAAATATACCGAATTTATAGATAGCTCTATAAAAAATGCCATCAGTGTAGCCAAGCCAAACTGCCACATATTTTACTGGTGCGATGAAAAATACATTTGGTTGATTCAAACATTATATGCTCAAAATAAGATTGAGAACAAGCGGGTGTGTTTGTGGATCAAGAATAATCAGAATTGCACGCCTAAGGTGGCATTCAATAAAGCATATGAGCCTTGTGTTTACGGAGTTATCGGCAAACCGCATCTTAACAAAAATATCAAAAATGCGAATGAAATGTTGAATCAAGAAATTGGCAGTGGCAATCAAGTGCATGATGAAATTTTAGACATGATAGATATCTGGCTAGAAAAAAGAGATAACGCTCAAGACTATGAGCATCCAACACAAAAACCGGTGACTCTAAACGAAAAGCCATTGAAAAGATGCAGTGCTCCAGGGCATATTGTGTTTTCTGGCTTCGCCGGTGGCGGGAGCGACTTGATTGCCTGCGAACAGCTTGGTCGAAAATGGCGAGGGGTTGAAATTGATTTGATTTTCGCGACTGTCTGCCTGGACCGTTGGGAAAAATTTACGAATAAAACGGCGAAATTAATATCATGAAAAACATTAAACAAGGAGACGTATTTAAATTAGGTGAACATATTATCGCCTGTGGTGATTCACTAAACACTTCTTTCGTCAGCCAAGTGATTGGTGATAAAAAGATTCGAGCCATAATTTCTGATCCGGAATACTGAATCTAAACCTTTTTTGCTTTACGAGAATGATCGTTAAAAACGAAAGAATTAAACCAGGTTATGGTTTTCGCCAAGTTTGTTCTTTTGTTATAATACGCGTAGCGATTTC
>PMIU01000049.1 GCA_003157195.1 Candidatus Nomurabacteria bacterium | reverse complement strand
TTGTTTTCTTTTTTGCCATGGGGGTATTATACAGCAAATATGTAGTTTTATTTTGCATTTAGGTCTAAAAATGTTATTATATTTTAGCTAATTAATAAATTGGCTCTATCGTCTAATAGTTAGGACACAAGCTTTTCAAGCTTGGAATCTGAGTGCGATTCTCAGTAGAGTCACAAATAGGTAAAAGTCGCTTTTGAAGAGCACGAAAACCATTTTTACATTTGTATTCAAGGGTATTTCCGGAAAACTTAAGTTCGGAAAATATTAAACGCATATACATCTCTTTTGCCTTGGATTTTCCAATATAGTAATGTAAATAAGCACTTTCTAGCAGTTCGGAAAGTTTCATGATTTCTACTATGACTTCGTGCGTAGTGGCATCTGCTTCATGTTCTTCTATCTGTAATGCGGAGAGTTCCGAGCTGAGACGTTGCTCTTCTGTCACATACGCTTCCGGAGTATAAACACACGCCTTTAGCAACGTAATACGATTCTCTCTCAAGTACGATAAGTCCTCTCTGATAGTTTTTTTACGACGTTCACTCTGCTCTACTGCCACCTTTCTCTTATACTCAATATCATTAATATCGGTTTGAGTTTTACCATCTATATCAGAAAGCTCGCCATTAGAAAAAGTTAATTTGTTAATTAATTCACCAACTTTGTTTTCCAACTCCTTAGCTGCGATATTCTTTCTTGGATTAGGACAACTCTTGTCACAACGGGCACCCATATAAATATGTTTTTTTCTAAAATATGGAGTATATACACGTCCGCATAAACCACAGGTAAAAATACCTCGATATGATACCGGAAGTTTAGTGTTGTAGTGCTTGCTCGTTCGTCGTCCGCTAAGCATTTGTATAACCTTATCAGCTAATTCCTTGGTCACTAGAGCTTCATGGCTAATACTTTTCTTCCATTCACCATCATTACCTCTTGTTAATCCATAATAAAAAGGATTCTTAAATATACGTTCAACGTCTCCGGGTTCAAGCGGTCTAGATATTTTTTCAATTACGATCGTATCTTCATCATCCTCTTCGGCTGCTTTTTCTTCTGGAGTTCTGCGTCTTCGCATTGGCATCATAGTTAATCCCTGTTCATTGGCCCATTTGGTTATAGGGGTTAAAGTCCATTCACCGGTAGCAACCATTTCAAACATTTGTTTTATAATAGGAGCTCGAACTGGATCAAATGGTTTGTGATACATATCACCTAGGTTTAAGTAACCAACAGGAGCTCTGTTGGTTACCACACCTTTTTCTCGAAGATTTCGGAAAGTAAACATCACTTTCTCTCTAGTGTCACGTGAACGATGTTTTGAAAACATACCATCTATATCTTTGTGTAATTCACCGGCACTGCTTTTATCGTACTTCGCATTTACGAAACGAAAATCAACACCTCTGTCCATCAATTCTCGTATAATCATTTCATCTCGGCTATTTCGGCTAGCACGATCCCAACTTAAAAACACTGCACCCTTGAAATATCCCTTACTAAGAAAATACATCATTTGCTGAAATTTTGGACGTTCAATATCAAATTGAACTTGTCCATCTTCTGTGAGCTCAAGAGCTTTATGAGTTTTAAATG
Organism: Candidatus Nomurabacteria bacterium; assembly: GCA_003157195.1. GTDB lineage: Bacteria > Patescibacteriota > Minisyncoccia > Phycocordibacterales > UBA9973 > UBA9973. Next base: position 15,136 of record PMIU01000049.1, on the reverse strand, counting down.
CTGAGTGCTTCTCTGTGATCATTCCATCCACGCAGAAACTTACCAAAGACACCGGAGCGATACGTAATTTGTCTCGTAAAACGAGTCTCATGGTCTCAGTTTTCTGATAAGCAATCGAATTCTGCTGATTCTCCTTGTCGTCTGTGCTTTTGCGTTTATATATCAAGTAATAGTCACGGTATTTGCCAGACTCTATCTCTTTCAGCTGTGGCTGAGAATAGGAATTTGCCTATTGATAAAGTAAAAAATATGGCAGATGGTGCCACTGTGTTGGGGCTTAGGGGTAAGGAGCTAGGATTGATTGACGAGATCGGAGGCTTGCCCGAAGTTGAACAATACATTGAGAAAACAACTGGAGAAACGCCGGTAATTTGTTGGCAGTAAAAATATTTCTCAGTAGATTTTGGGACTATGATAAAATAGAAGCATGGCAACATTGATTGAATCATGCTTTAAATTATCAACAAAACTATTGAGAAAAGACTTGGAAAAGGCTCGTTTTAAACAGCCTGTACAGGATGAATATTTGAATTTCCTGCATAACGGTAAACCCTCCGCCCTGAATTACTCGATTGACTATTTCATTGATGGGAACACCTATTTAGTTGTCACATTCAACACCGAACCTCAGAATATACTTATAGCAACCCGTGATTTGACCTTCGGCACGCGAACATATTTAGTTTGTGGCTGTGGCACTAGAGTAAATGCTCTTTATTTAAAAAACACCTTCTTTGCTTGCCGAAATTGCCATAAATTGCAGTATAAATCCACTACGATAAATAACAGCAGTATCCATGGCCGATATTTAAACGAACAAGCTAAGAGACTGAGACTAGCTGAAATGAGAGCCGAAATTGATCGCATATTTTACAGATCAAAATACACTAAAAGATTCATGCGTTTCTTGAAGCTTTGTGCTCAAGCAGGGCTATTTGGACCCGTAAAAGATGCCACTGAGACAATGAAAGCTATAAATAATGCTCAACTTCCGTAGTAGATTTAGACGAACGCAGTACTTTATACGTTTTATTCAGAAGCTACCTGGACGTTTTGTATTTTGTTATAAAATAATATCGTAAGTATCGTAATGCCGTCAGTATTTACGCTATTACGATACTTACGGTATTTTTAAACAACTATATTACAGGTGCTAGCATACATGATGATAATTCCTGTATACTTAAAGCAATCGATTGCCGTTGGCCTGAAAGTTCGGAAAGCCACGCATTCGGGTCACAACGTAAAACGACAAAGGGGCGGTGACACATGGTGTGACCCCGCCCCTTGAAAACGATGATGACGCGACTAGTTGTGGTGGGTAATGATGGCCCGCAACAGGGCCACGATGAGGAGGATGGCGGCGGACCCGANNGTTGTTGGACAACTCGTCGTCGAATTCCTCGATCTCCCCGAACATCCGACACCTAGAGCAATTATATTTGCTGCCCCGGTGCTCCACGCGACGAAGAGTTTCCTGCCCATTCAATTGGACTAGCTTGTAGTGACAAAACAAGCTGTTCCAATTCCAAAACGCCGAATTGTTTTTCATTCTTCTTCCTCTCCCCGCTGTCGTCGCAAACCCTTCAACTCCCATGGCAAAGACACGATGGTGGCAATGAGAGCAACAACCCACAACCCCTCGCTCACCAGCCACCCGAATGTGAAAGGCTTGGTGCTGTCGATTGCGCTCGTCGTATAGGCCACCGACTCCCCCAGACTCCGATTCAAGCTGACCGCCAGCTGACCAAAAAACACGATAAAGGCAGCGGTGGCCATTAAAATCACTCGAAAATACTTTCTTCTTCTCATAGTAAAATAACTCCTCACTCAATATTTACCACAGATTTACAAAAAAGTAAAGAGGGTTAAATTTTATTTCTTCGTGTCCCCTTTTATCATTGAAATAGCTTCACTGACAGTCGTCATAAATTGCGCCGGGAAGATTATTGTCGAGTTTTTTTCTACGCTTATTTCCGCCATCGTTTGCAGGGTTCGCAGTTGCAGGGCAACAGGATGAAGCATCATCAAGTCGGCTGCTTCGCCAAGCTTTTGCGCCGCTTGGAACTCTCCTTCTGCGGCGACTATCTTTGCTCGTCTCTCGCGTTCTGCTTCGGCTTCCTTGGCCATAGCTCTCTGCATATTATCCGGCAAAGTAATGTCTTTGATTTCTACCGCGGTTACTTGCACGCCCCAGGGTTCCGTATGCTCGTCGATGACATTTTTTATTTGCTGATTAATATCGACAGTCTGCGAAAGCAATTGGTCCAGCTGGAATTGCCCGACGACGTTGCGCACTGTCGTCTGACTGATTTGGTTCACGGCATCGTAAACATTTTCGATGGCAATGGTCGCTTTGACCGGGTCGACGACATGGTAGTAGGCCACGGCGGCAATATCTATGGAGACGTTGTCCTTGGTAATAATTTTCTGCGAAGGGATGTTCATCGTGACGGTTCGCAAAAGCACTCGTGTCATCTGTTCAAAAATAGGAATAAGAACAATCAGCCCCGGACCGCGAACGCCTTTGCATTTACCGAGAAAGAAAATAACTCCCCTTTCGTATTCTTTGACGACGCGCAGAGAAAAAATAAGAACAAGCACGATAAAACCAAGTAAGTAATACATATTATTATGGTTAAATATTAATACAGTTATTGTAGCACAAAAACTTCTTCTGTGTTTTTTGGTATAATATAAAAGCAATGGATAAAAACGAGAAACTGCAAAATATACATGAAAAATGGACGGCAGAGTGTGAGTGCGAACTAAAAAAAACAGCTACACAGGCTGTACCTGGGTTTGGCAGCGCGGAAGCGGAGATTGTTTTCATTGGCGAAGCGCCGGGGAAAAAAGAAGACGAACTCGGCCATCCTTTTGTCGGAGCCGCCGGAAAATTTCTGGATGAAATGCTCGCGGTTATAAATCTAAAAAGAGAAGATATTTACATCACCAATATTGTGAAATATCGCCCACCGAATAACCGTGATCCTCTGCCTGAAGAAAAATCCGCTTGCCGACCTTGGCTCCTAGAAGAATTAAAAATAATCTCGCCCAAGCTTATAATTTTTCTCGGCCGGCACGCGATGAATAACTTTTTCCCGGAATTACAGATCGGGCAAGCGCATGGAAAGTTGTTAATCAAACCTTTTAAGGGAATGTCCACCAAATACTTCTTCCCTCTCTACCATCCAGCCGCGGCTTTATACGACGGCTCGATGCGTGAAGTTTTACTGGAGGATTTCAAGAAAATTCCAAAGGTCCTAAAAGAAATTGCCAAAAGAGAAAATTAATTCTAAGATGTAATTCTGATGCCAAATGAAGTAAAAATTGTAATTCTGGCTGGGGGTAAGGGTACCAGAATGAAATCAGAGGAACCAAAAGCGCTTTTACTGTACAAAGGAAAACCTTTTATTCAACACGTACTAGACAAAGTCTTTGATCTAGGCTTGAAAACCAAACCGATTATTGTCGTCGGTTATAAAAAAGAAAGAATAAAAGAAGCGCTAGGAAAAGATTTTGAATACGCAGAACAAGCCTTGCAATTAGGAACCGGACACGCGGTATTGTCGGCAAAAAACGCTATTGGAAAAGATTGCAAAACAATTCTCGTTCTTTCAGTTGACCAGTTGGAAGTTTCTAAAAATACAATACAGAAAATACTTGATGTACATCAAAAAAATAATCCTGTGATAACCATAGGCACAATAGTTGTGCCTGATTTCAACGACTGGAGAATTGGAATGTATAAACATTTCGGCAGAATAATTCGAAAAGACGATGGAACAGTGCAAAAAAATGTTGAGTTTAAAGACGCAAATGAAAAAGAAAAAAATGTTAAGGAATTAAATATGGCATTGTACGCATTTGATTCGAACTGGTTGTGGAAAAATATTAATAAAATTGAAAACAAAAACGCACAAGGTGAATACTATCTTACAGACCTTATTCAAATAGCTAGTGAGCAAAATAAAAAAATAGAGGCAGTTCCCACTCTGAATATTGTTGAAGCAATCCATCCAAACTCCAAAGAAGAACTTGAAATATTAGAGAAATTAGCGTTATAATAACATCCTGCGCGGTTAGCTCAGTTGGTAGAGCGTGTCTTTGACGTAGACAAGGTCATAGGTTCGATCCCTGTACCGCGCACATGAAAATTTTAAGCATTGAGACAAGCTGTGATGACACAGCTATAAGCGTGATGGAAGTTCACCCGCCAAAGGCGGGCAAGAAAGGAGGGATTAAAAACCCTTCTTTTAAAGTACTGGCCAATAATACCAATTCCCAGATAAATATACATATTCCATACGGCGGTGTTTTTCCATCTTTGGCTAAAAGAGAACACCTGNNCCTCTCCTTCCAGGAGAGGGTTAGAGAGAGGTTGTGTTGATTTGATTACCGTCACTTATGGCCCGGGCCTCGAACCCTCGCTTTGGACAGGCATAGTTTTCGCCAAAGAGCTGGCAGAAAAATGGAAAGTGCCTTTGATACCGGTAAACCACATGGAGGGACACATATTTTCCGTTTTTATCAATAAAAACAGAAAAAAATTCCCAATTTCCAATGTTAAATTTCCAATTCTTTCCCTCTTGATTTCCGGCGGACACACAGAACTCGTGCTTTCTAAGAAATGGATGCAATACGAAATCATCGGCGAAACCGTGGACGATGCCGTCGGTGAAGCTTTTGACAAAGTAGCTAGAATGCTAGGTTTACCTTACCCCGGAGGTCCGGAAATTTCAAAATTAGCAGAAGAAGAAAGGAAAAAAATAAAAAATCTTCCATTTTCTTTGTCACGCCCGATGCTTCACAGCAAAGATTTAAATTTCTCTTTTTCCGGACTGAAAACAGCAGTTCTGTACCTTATTAGAGATTTGGGAGGACTGGAAAATATTAATGAAAAAACAAAAATGCAAATAGCTTTGGAATTTGAAAATGCGGCCATTGAATGCTTAGTTCACAAAACACAAAAAGCTTTGGAAAAATATAAAATAAAAACTCTCATTGTGGCCGGAGGAGTTTCTGCTAACCAGCACCTGCAAAACGAAATGAAAAATATAATAAGTAAAAAAATCAAAATTCTTTTCCCTAAAAAAGATCTCACTGGTGATAACTCTATAATGATAGGCATTGCTGGCTATTTTAATTACATAAAAAACAAAAAGAAAGTTCCCAAATTAACCAGTATAAAAGCAACTGGCAATTTAAGGTTATAATGTGATATTATTTGCAATATGACTACTGCGGACGAAAAACTGCTCAAGCCTTATGATCCCCGAAATACCGAGGAAAGAATCTACAAACTATGGGAAGATAGCGGTTTTTTTAACCCGGATAAAAATACCGACCCAAATGCAAAACCTTTCACATTAATTATGCCCCCAACCAATGCCAACGGCTCTTTGCACGCAGGACATGGTCTGGTAATGACTATTGAAGATATAATGGTTCGTTATAAAAGAATGCGGGGTTTTAAAACGCTTTGGCTTCCGGGGCTTGATCATGCTGGATTTGAAACCCAAGTAGTTTATGAGAAGAAACTTGAAAAAGAAGGGCGAAGCAGATTTGGGATGGATCCAAAAGAACTTTATAAAGAAATTCTTGATTTTACTCTGAATAATTCAAAAAATATAAAATCGCAGATAAAAAAAATGGGGGCATCGTGTGACTGGTCTCGTGAGAAATTCACATTAGATGATGATGTTATAAAAACCGTCTATCAGACTTTTAAAAGAATGTACGAGGATGATTTGATATACAGGGGAAGCAGAATAGTTTCCTGGTGTTCAAAACATCAGACATCTTTTTCTGATTTGGAAATAAAAGATGAAGAAAGAACTGAACCATATTATTATTTAAAATACGGGCCATTTACGATATCCACTTCCCGACCGGAAACAAAATTTGGCGATAAGTATGTGGTCATGCATCCAAAGGATGAAAGATATTCCGAATACAAAAATGGCCAAAAAATAAAGTTGGAATGGATTAACGGCCCCATAGAAGCCACTGTTGTAAAAGATGATGCTGTAGACATGGAATTCGGCACAGGAGTGATGACCATAACCCCTTGGCACGATGCAGTGGATTTTGGTATTGCGGAAAGACATAATTTAGACAAAGAACAAATTATCGATGAGTTTGGAAAGTTGCTTCCGATTGCCGGAGAATTCGCAGGATTACATATTAAAAAAGCCCGCCCATTAATCATTGAAAAACTTCAAAAGAAAGGCTTGGTAGAAAAAATAGATGAAAATTATAAACATGTGGTCCGAACATGCTATAAATGTGGAACGATAATTGAACCACAAATAAAAAGCCAGTGGTTTGTGAAGATGAAACCTTTGGCTCAAAAGGCGCTAGAAAAAATAAATAAGGACGAAATTAAATATATTCCGGAACATTATAAAAAAATTACCACATACTGGCTGGAGAATATTATGGATTGGAACATATCTAGGCAAATTGTTTGGGGTATACCCATTCCGGCAAAAATTTGCACAGAGTGCGGACATGGCATCGTAGACCTTGAAAATAAAATTTCAAAGTGCAACAAGTGTAACGGAAAAGTTGTTCAAGATAACGATACTTTTGATACTTGGTTTTCATCCGGACAATGGCCATATATCACTCTTGGCTACCCTGATGGACAAGATTTCAAAACATTTTATCCGACTGACGTTATGGAAACTGCCGGAGAAATAATATTTTTTTGGGTTTCTCGAATGATTATGTTGGGACTTTATATAACCGGAAAACTGCCATTCAAAACTGTTTATTTGCATGGGCTGGTGTTGGACGCCAAAGGACANNTTAGAATAGGTATGGTTGTAGGCAATACTCCGGGAACATCTCTCGCGCTGGCAGAAGAGCGAATCAGGGGTTACAAAAACTTTGCAAATAAAATCTGGAATGCGACACGTTTTGTAATGGACAACACAAAAGATTTTAATTTCAGCGGTTCAACCGCTGGGAAAGAATATGACGAAGAAGATAAAAAATCCGACGAAGAACTAAAAACACTGATGGAAGAAATTACCAAAGAAATGGATGAATATAAATTCTATATTGTGGCAGAAAAACTTTATAATTATTTCTGGCACTCTTTCGCCGACGTCATCATCGAACGTTCAAAAGAAAAAATATTGAAAAATAAAAACGTCGACTCGGCCAAAGCTTTATTAATTACACAGCTGACTACCCTGCTCAAAGTTCTGCATCCTTTTATGCCTTTTGTGACAGAAGAAATCTGGCAAATATTATCAACTAAAAGCCAAAAGCTAAAAGCCAAAAGCTTACTTATGGTTGAAAAATGGCCCTTCGACCCTGCTTGGGGTAAACCAAATGATAACAACTGACCCGAAAATTTTAACTATCGCATTTCTGGGCGGATTTATCCCCTCCCTTTTGTGGCTCTGGTTCTGGCTAAACGAAGAAGAAAAACCGGAACCAAAGGGACTTCTGACTGTAGTATTTATTATGGGTATGATTTCGGTTGTAATAGCTCTACCGGTTGAAAAATTCATCCAGGCGCACTTGAACTCACAAAATGGGCAAATCATCTTGTGGGCTAGTGTCGAAGAAATATTAAAATATCTAGCTGTATTGATCATACTTTATAGAACAAATTACATAAATGAGCCAATAGATTGGTCTATTTATCTAATTACCGCCGCATTGGGTTTTGCCGCTTTGGAAAATGCTTTCTTTTTACTTAAACCGTTTTCGATAAACCAAGCAGTAGTAGCAATGCTTACGGGTCAGCTTAGATTCCTGGGATCTACCCTGCTCCACACTGTCACCAGCGGAACAATAGGCATCGCCATAGGACTTTCTTTCTTTATGAAAAGATTCGGCAAGAAATGGTTTCTTTTTATCGGTTTTCTGGTTGCCATCGCCTTGCATAGTGCCTTTAATTTTTTTATAATGAGGAATAATGGAAATGATTTTTTGAAAGTATCGGCATTTTTGTGGGTCGTTACAATTATCATTATGTTGCTTTTTGAAAGAGTTCGAAGAATGAGCGAAGACTCCGACGTAAAAGTCGGAGTCCCGACCTGAAAGCGCCGGGATTATCAACCTAATTAAATCAAATGGAAAAGAAAAAAAGAAGTTTTTTTGAAAGATTAACAGGTAGTAGAGACATAGAGGAAGAAGAATTGCAATCCAAAGAAACACGTTTAATAAAAGGAGTCAAAGGAGACAAACCGGACAGCAATTGGATTGAGGAAGAAAATGAAGAGGCAGAATTATCGGTTGATGTATACCAAACTCCGACTGATATCATCATAGAGACAATGGTTGCCGGAGTAAAGCCGGAAGATTTGGAACTTTCAATTTCCCGAGACGTAATAAGCATACGCGGAGAACGTGAGGAATCCAGAAATATTGATGAAGATAATTATTTTACAAAAGAACTTTATTGGGGAAAATTTTCCCGCACCATATCGCTCCCCGCCGAAGTAGAGCCGGAAGAAGTAGAAGCGACCGAGAAACACGGCCTGCTCATAGTGAAAATCAAAAAGGTAGACAAGGATAAAAAAAATAACGTCCGAGTGAAATCAATTTAAAACTTCGTTTTTGTGCCTGAGGGGTGAATCGCACACCCGACCTGTCCCTCTTCAGGGGAACGCTCTACTACTGAGCTACTCAGGCATATTCCTACTTTCCAAAATTCCTAATAAAATTACTAAAACTCCCATAAGTTTTAACTACTTGGTCTACATACGGCTGAAGAAAATAAAATGCGCCTACGGAAATGCCGATAATCAATACCCAATATACCACAGTCATAATCCGACCCCAGCGCATTGAGTTCCTCATTGATCGCAGTATCTTGTTGTTGTCTTCGGCCAGAATAACACTTTTTTCCAAAAGCTCTTTTTCACTAGGGGGCATATATATAATTTAGCATAATATTTTAGAAAATAAAAGGGTTAGGCTTTATCAGTTAATTCTTTAACAATATGGATATTCCCTTGATTAAAAAAATCTGCGTTTGTAATTCCAAGAAACGCTTCCTGAACACACTCACCTTGAGTCTCGCCAAAAATTTCTACTATTGTTTCAGGGTTAATTTCATAACCACGATTTTGAGCTATTAATTTTATTTTATCAAGTGCTTCATTGTCATCTTTCTTATCAGCCCCACTAAAAGGTACAGTAAGACTTGTTAAGATAATTACTTGTTTGTTTTTTGGAAGCGCTTCTTGTATTGTTTTAATATTTTTTACATATTTCTTGCCTTCTCTATAGTCTTTAGAAAACCTTTTGGGGTTGTTGTGTATTAAAACAATCAGAATTTCATTACTAGGTAAACCTTGAGCAAGTATTTTGTATTTTTTAAATAAATCTTCCCCTATTACCACATTTTCTGGATCTCTACTCATTACATCTTCCATATACCCTGGATGAACTAAAACATGCATTTTAACAGTTTTAATGGGGAAATTTTCTTTAATCTCTAGGGGGGAATTTATTTTCATATTATGTTTGTGCCCTCGGTACGAATCGAACGTGCATCTATTCCTTAGGACGGAACTGTTCTATCCATTGAACTACGAGGGCAATAGGTCAATGATATATCAATAATCCTTTAAAGTCCAAGCATTTTGGCTATTTTAGGCTTATCAAAGCCAACAGTAAGCTCATCGCCAATAATAATAACTGGCACGCCCATTTGCCCGCTTTTCTCCAGCATTTCCTTTCTTTTTTCTAAATCACTAGCGACGTTGTATTCCGTGTAAGCAATATTGTTTTCCTTGAAATAATCTTTGGCCAAGTGGCAGAAATGGCAACTAGGTGTTGAATAAATTGTTACGTTTTGCATTTGATTTTAAAAAATTAACTGGTAATAGACTAGAAGTATAGCATAGAAATATTAAAACAAAATTATGGTAACTTTTGTGATGGAAGAATTCCATTTTTGCCCAAAAAACCATAAAGTTTCCCTATTAAAGACATATACCTTCCAGTCTGATTAACATCTCTACTTTCAACTAAAGACAAAACTTCTCTACACTCTGTTTTTAATTCTAAATTATTACCAAAAGGATCAAGTGACAATAAACTTCCTAAAATGTTGTTTAAATCAGGCATAGAGATTTTTTGACTACTTATGGGACCTAATTTCCCCATTATGTCTGATAATTGTCTCTCTCTCTCTGGGCTTGTATCAACCTCGCAAATCTAGCATCTTTATCAGCTTGCGTATTATCTGCTTTTGGCGGTTCATCTTTTAGCATAGACCTATTTTATCACACCTCACCCTAGTTTTCCACAAGTGTCAAACACCGAGTGTTTGACATTAATAAAGAAACTCAACAAAAGATAGTTAAGGCTAAATTCGTGGAACTTACCTCTTTTTGTTTAATGCCAAACCATTTTCACTTAATTATGAAAGAGGTTGAAGAAAATGGCACAGCTAGATATATGCAAAGAGTATTAAATAGTTACACCAAATATTACAATACAAAATATCATAAATCAGGACATCTTTTTCAGGGACCATATAAAGCAGTACACGTAAGTAACAATAAACAACTTTTGTATCTGTCCACTTATGTTCACAGAAATCCTAGAGAACTAAAAGAATGGAAGAATAAAGAAAGTGATTATCCTTGGTCAAGTTATCAGGATTTAATAAGTAAAAATAGATTTGAGGAATTGCTTGTTTTTGATATAATCAACGGGCAATTTGAAAACAAAGACGAATATGACGAATTCGTAAAGACAAGCCCGGCAAAATTGCTGGAAGATTAGATTGTTCGACACCGAGTGTTGAACATATTGCGGTCGTAGTTTAGTGGTAGAACTGGTGCTTCCCAAGCATCGGGCGCGAGTTCGATTCTCGCCGGCCGCACATTATGCTTTTGTTTCTGCGCTACTTGGCATTTCTCTATTACTTGCAATTGTGTTTATAATTTCAGGAATTTTTTTATGTTCCAAAAATCTAAGAAATTCGCTAGAATTCGAATCTAATTCTCCCGCCGCATCCAATTCCAGCGCTTTTTTTAAATGTTCTTGGGTAAATATTTCTCCGTATTTCCATACGCCTTTCTTTTCAAGATCAAATTCAAAAGAAAGTCTGCGGGCATCGAGCTCTGAGGGAGATGAAATATATGTATTGAAAGAATTGAAGCTTGGATCATTACTCTTATATGGACGAAGGGCATTTTTATATAGAGTCTTGGCTCTATCTGAAAGTAAATTATTCCCGTATGTTAAACTATGCCCTGATTCATGCACGGCAGTATTTCCATCTTGATATCTTTTTCTTCCTTTTCGTATTTCCATTGCCTTTGACGTTTTTCCAAACCTTGCCGTAATATATCCGTTTTCTTGATTAAAAAATCCCATATCCTCTTCTTTTGCAAGAGGATAAAATTGATCATTTAACTTTATTCTATCCTTGAGAACAGACGTTTTTCTTCGTTCTACCTCATTTTCCGACAATCCTTCTTTGTTTCTCGCTTTATCTTTATAAGCTTGAGAATGCACAACTCCAGCCAGCCAATCTTGCTGTTCGTCGTATTTTTCAAATGCATCTATGGCCTCTTTCGGTATGCGCGCCAGGTCTATTTCTACCATTTTGGCTACTTTTGGATCAAGACCTTTCGGGTTTTCTGTCGCAACTTTTTTTAAATAAGCATCCCTGCTCGCAAGATACTGTCTTTGCGGATTATTTTTATTAATTTCCGGATGAGGACGAGCTTCTTGAGCAGAACCGAGTGAAGCACCCAAACTCAAGCCTGCCACGAGAAGTTTCCGCCAACCTTTAAGCGGTATTCTTGGTTTTTCATTAGTGTTTCCTATTTGCTCCCGCATAATATTTTTTATTGTTTATTGGCCAGTGCCATAATAATCTTTATGACCGTGTCCGGGTTGAGCGACATACTTTCTATGCCCTCGGATACTAGGAATTTGGCAAAATCTGGATAGTCAGACGGTGCTTGGCCACAGATGCCTATGTATTTATTTTTCTCTTTGCACTTGTGGATAATTTCGGCTATGAGCTTTTTCACCGCGGGATTATTTTCATTCGCAATATGCGTGACAATACCGGAATCCCGATCTAGTCCCAAGGTCAACTGAGTCAGGTCGTTGGACCCGATAGACATACCGTCAAAAATTTCAAGAAATTCATCTGCCAAGAGAATATTTGAAGGAATCTCGCACATCACATAAACTTTCAAGCTTTTGTCATTTGCTCTATCCAGCCCGTGTTCTTTCATTACATCAATTACCTGCTTGCCTTCCTCGGGCGTTCGACAAAACGGAATCATCGGGACAACATTTGTGAAACCCATATCTTCACGCACCTTTTTCATAGCCATGCATTCCAAACCAAAAGCCACTTTAAACTTCGTGTCATAGTAACGCGAAGCTCCGCGCCAGCCAAGCATTGGATTCTCTTCATGGGGCTCATACAACTCCCCGCCAATCAACGTGCGGTATTCGTTTGTTTTGAAATCAGAAAAGCGGATGATGACTGGGTGCGGGAAAAACGTCGCGGCGATTTTAGCGATACCTAGGGCTAGATTGTCCACATAATATTGTGTCTTGTCTTTATATTGATAAGTCAGGTCGTCAATTTCTTTTAGTATTTTTTTAATTTCCGGAGTTTGCTTTCCTTCTTTTAGATTATTGTAATCAATAAGCGCATTTGGATGAAGGCGTATATGCGAAGCAATAATAAATTCCAACCTACCCAAACCCACGCCCTGCACAGGAAGATTGTGATTCTTGAATGCTTCATCAGGAGAACCAATGTTCACCATTATTTTTGTATCTACTTTTGGTATTTTATCCAGGTGATGTTCAAGAACTTTAAACGGAATTATGCCTTCGTAAACATTGCCCACCTGGCCGGATGCATCCACCGTTACTTCCTGTCCATTTTTCAACACCTTGGTAGCGTTGTTTGACCCGACGATACAAGGGATACCGAGCTCGCGTGACACAATGGCNNGGGAAGTACGCCCGCCTTTGTCCGTCACAATTGCCGAGGCTATTTTCATAATCGGCTCCCAGTCCGGGTCGGTAATTTCCGTCACCAATACTTCTCCCTTTTTGAAAGAGTCTATATTTTTTGCGCTTTTCAAAACACGAACATTGCCAGCGCCGATTCTCGCGCCGACGGCTATACCGCTCACCAGCACTTTACTTGCCTTTTCCAGTTGATATTCTTTTAATACATTTTTATCTTGGCTGGAGACAACGGTTTCAGGACGGGCCTGCACTATAAAAAGTTCACCTGTCTCTCCACTTTTTGCCCATTCAATATCCATTGGCTGGTAGTGTCCATGCTTGTTGGAAAAATACTTTTCTATTTGATAACACCACTTGGCGAGTTTGATAGCTTCTTCGTCGGTAATACAAAACTTTTGCTGATCAGCCGAGGAAACTTTGGCTTCTTTTGTTTCTTTCGAACCATATATGAGCTTGATGTTTTTCTTACCCATGTTTTTACCGATAATCGGACTTTTGACATTATTATCCAGACTTGGCTTGAAAATTATAAATTCATCCGGAATAACCTTGCCTTGCACGATAAATTCACCGAGTCCATATATGCCGGTCACTACAATAACTTTATCAAAACCGGTTTCCGTATCAATAGTAAAGGCCACCCCCGAAGAAGCTTCGTCGGAACGCACCATACATTGAATGCCAACTGAAAGTGCCGCATCAAAATGAGAGAATCCTTTGTCGGCTCGATAAGAAATAGCCCGGTCAGTAAAAAGTGAAGCGATGCATTTCTTGGTAGCCACCAACACGTCTTTTATGCCGCGGACGTTCAGAAATGTTTCCTGCTGGCCGGCAAATGATGCACCGGGCAAGTCTTCTGCTGTAGCCGAAGAACGCACAGCCACATCGAGATTTTTTACGTATTTTTTCTCCAATTCGGCGTAAGCCTTGGCTATGGCTTCATCTAAATCTTGTGGCAAGGTTGCCTTTAGAATCGCCTCTCTGACTTTCTTGCCACGTACCTGCAAATTTTTAATATTTTTTGTATCCAAATCAGCAAGAATCTTTTTTATTTCTTCGTCCAAACCGGTATTTTTGAAAAAGTGGCGGTAAGCATCCGCCGTTAAGGCAAAACCGTTCGGTATGTTTACCCCAAGCGGCACAAGGTTTGAATACATTTCTCCCAATGCGGCATTTTTGCCTCCGACAGACGGCACATCTTCAATCCCCACCTCGTTATACCATTTTATAAAATTTTCTTCTGCCATGCAATAATTATTTTTTATTGTTTTTGGATTTTTTATAATAAAAACAAACCAAACTCTAATTCTATTCTATTTCTTAAATTATCTGATGAAGATAAGGATCTTAGTACTTCTTCTATTCTATCTTTGTGATTTATAGCCCAAGTTTGTTTTTCTGAAAGAGTTGGATTACGTAATTGTTGAAATTCTCTTAAAAGACTTTTAGCTTTTACTATCGCCATACCCCCACTTTCTCTTTGTGTTTTATGATCTCTTAAAGTACCACCGTTAATACCAAGAGGTCTAATTCTTCTTCCACCACCCCCAAGAGGTATAATTGGGCTTCCATCCATATTTGGCATAAGTTTAATTTAAAATTACTTATAATGAGTTGATTATATCACATTCTTAATCTTTAAGATATCCACTGAGGCATTTTTTATTTTTCTGAAATTTTAATCAGCCTACGATATTTTACCATTCTTTCTGGTTTTGTGGGAGCTCCGGCTTTTAAGCCAAAACAGCCAAAAGCAAACGCTAAGTCCGCTATGAAATCATCATCTGTTTCCCCGCTTCGGTGGCTGACAATTAACTCAATATCATTTTCTCGCGCCAAACGCATCGTCTCTAGTGTTTCCGTCAGTGTGCCGATTTGGTTTGGTTTGATAATCATAGCGTTAATGCTTCTTTTTTCTATGGCTTTCTTTAGAAGAGTAGTATTGGAAACCGTCAGATCATCTCCCACTACCAAGAAATTATTATTACTTTCTTTTAATTTAGTAAAACTTTCGAAATCTTCTTCATCAAAAGGGTCTTCAATGGAAAGCAGGTTAAATTCTTTAATTAAAGAATTATAAATATTTAAAAGTTCTTCTTTGGAAATATCTTTACCATCAATTTTATAAACTCCATTTTTAAAAAAA
>PMIU01000063.1 GCA_003157195.1 Candidatus Nomurabacteria bacterium | reverse complement strand
AAAGCACTCCCCTTACTGCTTAATCTGCGTCTCTACTTGCACACTTTTGGCTGCGTTGTCGAAGTCAGTAGGCTGACCATCGCGGATGCGTTCCATATTAGAAATAAAACCTTTCCAAAAAATATTTACCCAAACATCTTGCCAGAGGTAATGCGCCGGAGCGGCCAGATACTTGTCCCAGACGCTTTGACTAGTCCCCTGCACATAGCTTATGTTATCTTGTCCGGTAGGGCTGTTAACGACAGTTTTGATACTTATATTGAAATAACTTAGAACTAAAATTAAAATAAAACCAAAAACAAGAATTCCTAATATACTTATGCCACTCTGTTTGTTTTTGTTAAGATTTAACATATGTGATTCTGCAGAATCATGTCGCGTAATTGTCCATTAAAGCGCGACCTTTATCTTAAAACACTTCTAAAGAAAGATGCGAACCAATTAATAACTCCAGAAATAGTTATTCCAAAATATCTCATTAAAAGCAAAGCAATGATAATAAGAACAATTATTTCAAGAAACCCGCCTTCTTTGTCATTTTTTGTAATATTTTTCATACCTATATTTTATCCTGTAGTGAAACTTTTTGCAAAGTTCTACTACGGGATTTTACCACAAATTATAAAAGGGACAAATAGTATGCTTACTCGGCTGTTGAATTGTTTAGAATGGTCGTATTTATAGTATAAGGAGGCAAAAAATCTAAAGCATTTAAATAACCGGTGACAGGAGCTAGGGGCATTATATATTTACGGCCAGTGCAACCGGCACTCGGCAAAGTGCCCATCTTGGCAGCTCCCGGCGCATATAGGGAAACATGCAAATGCGGACCGGTGACATGTCCAGTAGCCCCACTGTAACCCACCACTTCTCCCCTTTTTATGGTTTGTCCTTCAACCACTTTTATTAAAGATAGATGACCAAAAGCGCTAGATAGACCATTGTTGTACTGTATGAAAACAAATTTTCCAAACGAACCACCGTAACATGTCAGGTCGGTATCGCCCGTTCCCATAACGATGCCGTCGGCCATAGACATTACTGGAGTACCGACGGATGCGCGAAAATCTACTCCGCTGTGTGTACCGGAAGTGTATAGGCGTTTAGAGTCCACTGTTTTACCAAAAAGCTGGGTTACATATATTTTATCGAGCGGCCAGCTCAAAACTCGCCCCTGTGGGAGCTTCGATGGATCAAGAACATATTGCAGTTGCGCCTCATAATCACTTATTTCTTTTTCAAAGACGTCTCTTTTGGCAATTCTGTCTTTTAATAATTTTTGGTAATTAGCTTCGTTGTTTTTTGTCTGAGTTAACAAATTATTTTTTTCAAGAGTATTCTGCGCCACTATCTTCTGCTGATCCGAAAGCTGAGACTTGAGCTTGGTCAGCTGATTTTTCGCATCAATAGTTGTATTCCTGGTATCTTCCAGCGCGCCCTTCACCTGTCTTAGTTTCAATATATCTGTCCGGACACTTTCTCGCACCGTAGATATATCTTCTATGTCATTCCAAACGACGGTAAAGCTCTCCTCTGATAATATATTTTCTATCAGGCTTGTCTGCTCAAGTTCATTTATATTTTTAATTCCAAGAGCAATGGAATTTATATTATTCTTTATAGAGCTTTCCTTGGAAATAATATCTGAACTCAAATTTTGGATTGTCAGATTTGTTTTATCAATTTTATTTTGAGTAACGGCAATATCTGCGTTTAATTTTTTTTTGGTTATATCGAGTGCTTTTATGGAGCTCGAGAGCGAACTTTTCTGCTGGCTGATGCTATCTAGCTCTGCCTGGTAAGCTGCAATCTCCTGTTCCAAACTTTGAATGTTGGAATTATTTTGGTTTATTTTATTTTGGATATCAGTGGCAGTTTGCGCATAAGAAAAAGGCGTCGGAATTAAAAAAATTGCCAGCAGAAAAAAGCTAATGAATCGCATCTTCACATCATAACATATTTTACTTATTATTTATCGTTAGATAACCGGTGTAGATGGTCGTCCCCTCGTAGTTTAATTTTATTTTTTGCGTCAATTCGCGTGGAATCTGATAACCGACTATCTTGTAGACCCAATTGCCTTTGCCGTTGGTGCCGATGTTTATTTTGGCAGGCAGTTTCAATATTTCCGCTTTTTCATCCAGGAATACAAGCTCAATATCGTAAATACCGGGATTGTTGTTCTCGAATCCGACGACGACAGACATAACCGGGTGCATAACCGGGAAGCTCTGAGCGTTCAAATTCTCAAAAATGCCGATAATTGATAAATTACCAGTCCCCTGCTCCACAATGGCGTTTTCGCAAAAATGAAAGAAATTTACTTTTAACATATGTGTATTATAGCACAATTATTTTTTAATACAATAAATTAAACCCTTCGTAGTATTTGTACTCCTAACACTACTGTTATCATTTGTTGTGTTTTTTGTATTTTTAGTATTGTTATTTAATTCATAATTAACAGTATTTTTTGAAATATCTATGTTGTTTAGGGTAATTTTTGTAATGCTTTTTAGAAACCTAATAGCACTATTAATTCTTTCAAGGGAAGTCGATTTTCCTAAAATTTCTGCAAGTTTTAAAGGATCTGGTGACTTTTCTATTCTAGATAAAGCAAATCTCATCGGCCATAATACATTTCCCTTTCCCTCCTTTTCTGCGTAATCCCATATAGCATTTTTTATTGATTCATATTTCCAGTCTTCAGTTTGTTCTAATAAATCTAAAATCTTTTCTAAATATTCTGATGTCCTTTCAAAATTTTTAGGATCATCATTAAGCCCTTTCCAGACAAGGTCTATACTCAGATCTTTTAAATTACCAAATAAATAAGAAAATTCTTCTACTACTGTTTTTACATCCCCCCATTTATAAATTCTTTCAAAAATAATTGGAATAATTTTTTGAGTAATTTCATTATCTCTCATGTTTTCTGGCATCCATTCTAATATATTTTTCTTAATTTCATCCGTCGGAAGTAATTTCATGTGTTCCTTATTAAACCATTCCAGTTTTTCTTCACTAAAAATTGCAGGGCTTTTTTGAACCCTTGAAAAATCAAAAGCATCTATTAATTCTTTACGCGTAAAAATTTCTTTTTCTGTTCCCGGGTTCCAGCCCACAAAAGCTACTCCATTTAAAATAGCTTCGGGCAAAAAGCCTTGCTTTTTATATTCCGTCAACGGTAATGCACCTCTGCGTTTTGAGAGTTTTAATTTATCAGGACCCAAAACAAGGGGCATGTGAGCATATATAGGAATTGGCGCACCTATCGCTCTTTGAATTAAAACTTGGCGAGGAGTATTTGAAACATGGTCTTCTCCGCGTATTATGTGCGTTATTCCAGCTTCAAAATCATCAACCACAACAGCTAGATGAAACAGTGGCTCATTTATATTTTTTGCAATTATAAAATCTCCTAAATCTTTTGTGTTCATTGTAACGTCACCTTTTATTTCATCTTTAAAAGTGACATCAATATTAGGATTTTTAAATCTAACCAATTCTTTGATTACTCCACTACCGTCTTTTGCTTCTTCTTTGGAAATATAAGCATTCCCCTCTTTTATCATTTTTTCTAAATAAAATTTATGTTTATCCACGTGTTCAGATTGTCTGTAAAATTTATCGTAATCTAAACCGAGCCATTTTAAACTTTCAATAATATTTTCCTCATACTCCTTTTTTGAACGTTCTCTATCTGTATCTTCAATGCGAAGCACAAAATCACCCTTATTCTTTTTAGCGTAAAGATAGGCAAAAATAGCCGTTCGGTAATTACCTAAATGTAAAAACCCCGTAGGCGATGGCGCAAATCTTGTTACGATTTTATTTTCCATATTTTTATTCTAGCATTAAATTCTCCTATTGAGGAGTACCACTGAGGTCTTGCCTCAGTAGGGGTGGATGCATTCCTCCCCTCCTTGATTAAGGAGGGGTCAGGGGTGGTAATTCGGAATTTTTATTTCCCTTCGTGACTCATCGCTATGTTTACCAATTCATGAGCTATTTTTTCGGCCGCTCCGGGTTTACTGAATTCTTTCGCTTTTCTCTTCATTTGCTCATAGGCGCCTTTGTCGTTTAAAATTCTTTCAATTTCTCCGCTCAAAATATTGGCGGTCATGTTCGCCTCTTCGACGACACTACAAGCCCCGGCCCTGGCATAGCTGAAAGCATTCTTTCTGGAATGGTCCGCATTTGATTTATTAAAAGGAATTAATATAGACGGCACGCCCCAAGCAGCTATCTGAAATATAGTTGACCCGGCGCGAGAAATTATAATCGCTGCTGCGCCGGCAGCCATTTTCATTTGGAGAGGATTTAAATATGAAACCGCCAAATATCGAGGTTTATATTTACTGCCGGTGAGTATGACCTCCGCTTGCCCCGAAACAGTTTTAAAATTTTTAACGCCGGTTTGGTGAATAATTTGATAATTCTGTATCAATCTTGGCAACGCATCCAAAATAGTATTATTTATCAGCTCCGCTCCCTGCGAGCCCCCCAGGATAAAAACAACGGGCAAGTTTGATTCAAATTTGAAATAACTCAACGCTTCATTCCGCTCCGCCGGATGTTCTATTTCATTTATTATCGGCTGGCCCGTCCAGGCCGTTGTTTTCTTTGGGAAAAATTCCGCTGCTTCCGGAAAGGAAAGTGCAACTCTCTTGGCAAAATGTCCCGCCCATCTATTGACCCGCCCCGGCGCAGAATCGGACTCGTGGATAACGACGGGAATACGCAAGATTCTGGCCGCTATAATGGTCGGGAATGACGCATACCCTCCCTTGCCAAAAACAACATCCGGATAAATCGAAAACATTTTATAAATACTATTGATAACGCCGAAAAAAGTTTTAAAAACATCCAAGAAATTTCTGAACGAAAAATAAACGCGCATTTTGCCTGAAACTATTTCTTCATAAATAAGTCCGTTTTGCAGAAGCATTTCTTTGTCGTAAGGGCTATCGGAAAGATAATAAAGCTTGGAGCTTAAGATGTGTTCCTTATCTATTATTTGATTGACTTTTTGGGCAACGGCGATGATGGGATAAAAGTGTCCTCCCGTCCCCCCGCCCGCGAATACTATTTTCATAATTTTTTAATTTTAGGCATTTTTACGCTGAAATTTTGAAATATTAAGCACAATACCTATGGCCATGAGATAAATCAGAAGCGAGGTGCCCCCGTGGCTCATAAAGACCAATGGCACGCCTGTTAACGGGAAAACTCCGGTCACCGATGCAATGTGCATAAACGATTGCACTACGACCAGTATAACAATTCCAGAGACCAAAAGTCCACCAAAAAGGTCGGGGGAACGGTTGGCAATCCGGAACCCGCGCATCATAAAAAGAATGTATAAAAATATGGTAAATAATGCTCCCGCGAAGCCAAGCTCTTCACCTATAACAGCAAAAAGAGAATCCCCTTGCGGCTCCGGCAGGTAGCTGAATTTTTGGATGCTTTGGCCGTATCCACGCCCAAAAATACTGCCCGATCCTAGTGCAATCATAGATTGCTGGATTTGATAAGAAGAGCCGGCCGAATCTTGCGTTGGGTCAATAAAAGTTTTTACCCGACTCTGCAAGTAGGGCGTAAAATATACAAGTCCTCCGAGCAAAATCACCGACCCAAGGCCCACACCCAAAATATATTTGACGGGAACACCGGAAATAAAAAGCATGGAAATGCCGGTAATGGTAATGATAATGAAACTTTTTGTATCCGGTTGTTTAAACAAAACAAAAGCGATGATAGTGAGCATTATACCGAATGGCAAGATTCCAAATTTAAAATCTTCTACTCTGTTTTTCGCCCAGGACAGCCACGCCGCAAAATAAATCACGAATCCGAATTTTAAGAATTCCACCGGCTGAAAGGAAGGAATCGGCCCCCACTGTATCCACCTCTCCGCTCCGCCGTGACTCCAACCGACACCCGGAATAAATACCGCAGCGGTCAAAAGAATTGATCCGATAAAAATTAGAAAAGAATATTTGCGCCAGAATTTATAATTTATTTTTGCGCAGAAATACATACCCACCAAGCCCAAGCCGAGCCCCAAGATAAGTTGGCTCTTCAAAACCGAATAAAAAGTCTGCTCATTCCTGGCCAAGATTCCCAAAGACGCCGAAACGAACATCGCCACTCCAAAAATAAGCAGAAGAAATATAATTATTAGAAAAAATCTATCTACTTTTTTTTCTCTCATCTACTAATTATCGCTAAAATTATACCAATAATGGCAAAAACAACCGATAGAACCCAGAAACGCATGGTGACTTTGTAAGTCGGCCAACCGAGCGCTTCAAAATGATGATGAATAGGAGCAAGTTTGAATATTCTTTTGCCGTTTCTTAATTTCCTTGAAAGCATTTGCAAAATAACAGAGCCGGAAGTTATGACAAGTGGCAAAGCCACGATGGGAAGAATTAAAACAGAGTCAGTCAGGAAGGCCATAGTCGCCAGAGTGATAGTCAGCCCCATAATGCCCGTCTCTCCCATATAAAACCTAGCCGGCGGAATGTTGAACCAGAGAAAGGCCAGTATCGCCCCGGTAATAACTCCGGAAAAAGCCGCCAGGTCTATCTGGTTGTTGGCAAAAGCGATGGCCGAGTAAGCGGCAAAAATGGAAGCCAATACCCCGCCCGAGAGCCCGTCTATGCCATCTATCACTCCACCAGAAAAAGTAGCCAAGGCCACGATTATAAAAAATGGAATAATTAGTATACCTAAATAAATTTCTCCGCTGACAAATGGAAAATGAATTCCAGTCATTCCTAGTTTATAAAAAAACCAAATACCTATCAAAAGAGACAAGAGCCCCACAAGCATAGCTTTCCATGCACGCCAAGATTTGTCGTCTCGGGCAAATATTCCATTGCCGTAAATTTGAATGAGGTCATCCCAAAGTCCTATGAGTGATCCCAAGAGGAGCGTGAAAAATGGTATCAGGGTTTGACTGCGACTGAAAAAATTCATTTTCTCCGTATCGGGAGAAGAAGAAAAAACTGAAATAAGAAAGAAAACAAGGGTTGTTACCAGAACCGAAACCCAAATTATCATTCCGCCGACACGTGGCGTTTTTAATTCCTCTTGTTCGTTATGGATTTTAGAAAATTCTGTTGTGGAAGCACTGACACTGCGGGAATATTTTTTCCACATCTTGTATTTATAGAAAAAGTGTGTGGCAATGGGGGTGAGTAAAAGACCTAAAAAAAAGGCAAAAGCCGTCGGCGCCGAAATTTTAACTAAGTTTAAAAGCATGTGTATATTTTAACACACTTTATACCCCTACCCAACCTCCCCCTACATTAGGGGGAGGAGAATTAATATACCTCCTGCTGGTAACACTTTTCACAATACACTATTTCTGGTCGATCAGGAGCATAACTGGTTTCAAATTCCACTTCACACCTTGTTTCCCCGTGGAAATGTGATCCTGCAGGATCATGTCGCGCACTGTCCGTTGAAGCGCGACTTTTATCACACATACATTGCCTGTGCCAGAGCCTAGACGGACCCCGCAATTCAAAACATCTGGCGAGTCTGCAAAAGAAGCATTTTCTCGGTATTGGGATTTTCCACTTCCTGTAAAAAAAGAGTTCGTTTGGGATAATTTTATAATTTCTCTTGCAACCAACACACTCCAAAATTTCATTTGTAATTGAATCTGGAACGTCATTAATACTGTCTGGAATTTCTAATAGTGTAGTCTGCCCGCGAGTTTCTTGAATGTTGTCTTGCCATCGCAAACCCAACCCTAATACTTGTTCTTTCGTTAGAGAAAAATGGATTTGCGCCACAGATTCATTATAAGCAAAAGGAGAATATTTCATAGGAAAAAATTCTCCCCATTCTCCTGTCGTTTTCATATGTTCTATTATTTTCTCTTTTAATTTTTCATATTCTTCTTTGGAATATTGCTTATTTAAAACAGAGTATTGTCCGTGTTTAAGCCCCACACAGCCAAAACAATTTTGGGAAGATTGACAAAATTCAGAATAAAAAACATCAACACAGTGCCATGTATAAATAGCAAATAACGCTCTATTTGAATGATCAGGCGTTAATCCCTCATAGCACTCCGAGAGTTCTCCGCCAGTACTCAAATCATAACTATCTTTTTCAGTATCGCCGGTTTCCAGGTATCTGCAATTTTCTGCTCTTCTGACACCAAAAACATTTTTAACATTTTTACTATTCGTCAAATTATTTCCTGTACAATTCACGCAATTTTTTAATGAGGCATACTTCCTAGGTTTGGTTAAAATAAAATTTTCAAATTCAACGTGTGCTTTCTCGCTGCCACTCCATGTATCAAGCTTATAAGAATTTATTATCTTTTCATATTCTTCTTTAGAATATTCTTTGTTTTGAATGCAATATTTTTTATTCCTAAGTCCAATACATTGAAAGCATGACTGGCACCCATTACAATCATAGCAATAAGCGCAGTCAATCAGGGCGGAGGAAATATAAATATTTCTGGAGCCAAAACATTTTTCGCTATACATTGCCTCATATAGACCTTCGGATGGGCTTAAT
>PMIU01000027.1 GCA_003157195.1 Candidatus Nomurabacteria bacterium | reverse complement strand
TACTCGTTAATTAGTTTCTTCTCCCTGCGGCTCAGGCGGAAGAAATTCCTCTCCCCCGTTATCGGTTTTCTGAGGATAATCGCTTGCTTTAAGCCATTGAATATATGTGCAACCGGTCGCAACCCTGTTTTTGCTGTCCCATCCGGCAGTGCTGCATTTTTTCATTTTCTTGCCTGCGTTGGTGGTAAATAATACGAGTTTACTTCCACACTGAGGGCAATCTTCGTCCAAGGCTTCGGTTGTCCCGTTAATCCATTGAACATAATCGCATCCGATAGCTTTTCTTGCTTCCCTGTCCCAGGATCCTTTTTCGCATTTTTTCATTTTCTTTCCGAACCTAGTAACTGCGAGGATAAGATGAGCTTTGCATTTCGGGCATTTTTCATCCAGAACCTGCGGCTCAACTTCCAGCCACTTCACATAGTCACATCCGATTGTAGATCTGGTATCGGGATCCCATGAGCCGGTTGAACACCTTTGCAATTGCTTGCCTGTTTTTGTCGTTGTAACTTCGGCCAGAGGGCTTCCGCATTTAGGGCACATGTCTTGTTTTTTATCCGTCATAAGTATATATACTAGCGTTTATAAAATAAGGATGTCAATGGTTTTATTCTTGCGGAACATTTCTTAGAGAGACAATATCATTTAGTGTAACCTTTCTCTTATCTGTCCTTGTGCTACGCCCTGCCACCCTTTCTTTTGAGTATAAGGATCTCCTGCGTAGTATGTAGCTGCCATGCCTGCTGTGGACCTTGCGCCTTTACCAACCAGAGCTACTCCTCCGGCAACAGCAGCTCCGATACCTGTTTCAAATTTCGTAGCTTTAAGAGCCTTTTTTATCATGTTTACTACATTAGGAGTCATAAGGATTATGCCAAGGGCAAGAAGCGGACCGATTGCGTTTGCGCTTCCGGGGTCTCCTATGAGGGGAGGAACAAAACTTGCTCCGGGAGTTGCAAAAAGGTCTTTAAAAATTACAGCCAGCATGAGTAAGGCAATAGTTGCCGGGAAAGCAAGTAAGTTAGCGATAATATCTTTTAGCCATCCGCCAAAGCTAATCGAGCTTCCGGGGACAATTCCTCCGATAATCCAAAAAGGAGCCAAAGCAACATCCAATAATATCTGAACATAGGCTTTGATGAGGGCAATCCAAAGCCTGAACAAGGCAATAAGAACAATTAAGGCAATTACAATCCAGGCTAAGATTCCTCCGATTCCGGCCCAAATGAGAGGGTTAAAAATCGGAGGAAGAGCAAACATCAGTATGCCCTTAATGACCCAGCCCTTAAATCCACCAGGCATTCCTCCTGTCAAAATACTAAAAATAATTTTACCGATGCTAAATGCGGAACTGGAGATAATAGCGAGAATATTTCCTGCACCTAGTGTTCCAAAAGGAGTGCCATGTTGTAAACCGGCTGCCTTGATAACCTCAGGAATTGAAGGCACTGAAGATGCAGCTGCTTGAGACAATGTGTTGTAAACCAAAAAAATTAGTACCCACATCATATCTATTAAGAAGCCTGCAATCGCAAAAGAGAAAGTAACCGCCAGTATCCCGATTATTATTTTGGGAATTTGGTTTTGAATTGTCATTACGGTCCGGGGGTCATTTTTGATGCGAAGCATAATGGCCAGTCCGATAATTACAAAAACTACAACCAGAAGGAGATATACAATATTTCTGAAAGCTGTCCAAATCGTCATAAGAGGTTTAAGGCTCTCGAATCCTTCTCCCGGAGCAGCGTAAGTTTTTTTTACAATGCCAAAACTTGAAGCAAGATTTTGAAAATAATCTGTTGTGTGAAGAGGCGGAGTATAAAGCGCTACAATCATATTTCCCATGAGGCCGATTAAGCCTCCTGTTTGAGGAGATGGTAAAAAACCTATTTTCCCGGTCTTCTGATCAACTCCGAGGCACCCTTGTTTCGTATTGACAGGATCAACTCCGGTTAACTGGCAAGAGAAAGAACTAAGTACTTCAATCGTCACGGTTTGAGTCCAGTTGTGAAGATTGTCAGGAACATCAGGATTGGTATCTGATACGAGAGTGTCAGATTGTTGTGCGCTTGCCGAATTTACCTGTGCAGTTTTTGTCTGGGCAAAAGATTTAGTACTGAAGATAGAAAAAAAACAGCTAAAAAGGAAAACAATAATTAAAGATTTAGTCAAGGCAGAAATCTTCATCGTTATTAGTTTGCATTATTTTGCATTTTCTGTCAAGCCCGCCGGGTATAGTTGCCTAGAATGTTTCAATAAAGTAAAATACAATTGTAAGCTTGCCCTGATAAGATTGCGAAGAACGGGTGTCCGTAGCTTAATGGATAGAGCATTGGGTTGCGAACCCAACGATTGCGAGTTCGACCCTCGCCGGGCACACTGATAAATCTGGAGGATTCGCATAGTGGTCAATTGCACGAGTTTCGAAAACTCGAAGGAGTAATCCTTACACAGGTTCGAATCCTGTATCCTCCGCCTTCGTCGCTGAAGCTTGACTTCGGTGGACGCAGTCCGCCACCGGCTTTGCCGAAGGCAGCTACAAGCGGGGCGTCGGGTCTCTGTAGCTTAACGGATAGAGCATTGGGTTCCGAACCCAAAGGCTGGAGGTTCGATCCCTCCCAGAGACACTGAAGATTTGAGAGTTAAATTCCCCCCGAGAGCACAAAGATTCTGTGCTTATTGTTCCTGGGAAGGAATTGCGGCTTTTTTTATTTCATCTACGACCTGGAGACTTGCCATCGCTATAAGCAGTCCTATTAATTTTATTAAACCATTTGTTTTCTCCTTTTTCATAATTTCTAGCAGTCTCGGATCTTTAGGAGTGTCTTTTAATAATGAAATAAGAGGACTTTCTTTTGGCAATTGTGCTATTATTTTTTCCGTGGTAACATCATATTTCTTTTGAAGTTCATTAACAGCTTCCGAGGCTTTGGATATTTGCTCCTGGGTAACATTTTGCTCCTTTGACAGCGTCTCCGCATAAATTGTTGCCTGTCTTAATTTCTCGGCTTGCTTTGTTGCCTTGAACATGTTTAGAGGATCAATCTCAAAACCTCTCTGAGACTCTTTCTTATAAATTTTTTCTTGTTCAGGACTAAACTTAACTCCCTCCTTGATTTCTGCTTCCCTAATTTTATCTTTTTTTATCATCGTTACAAACTCTCTGAACGCTTCTTGCTTAAGCTTTCCGGCGTCAACATTCTTGTTGTTTTCGTTATTCGTTAATGCCAGAAGTATTTCCTGATACGCTGGCTCTGATTCTATTGCCTCCATCATTATTTCCTGATCTTCTTCAGCTTTTTCCGTTACTTTATCAACTTTATCTTTTGGCTGTTCAGCATTTTTGTCCTGAATTGGATTATTTTCTGTTGAGGGATTTTGACTTGGTGAATTATTTTCCGATACCGCATTGTCTGAATGTTGATTCTCCAAAGGTTTTTCTGTTTTTGCCTCTGCCTTTTTCGCTTCTCCGTCTGTCTTATCCGTTTCAATAATTAGCCCATTTCTTTTCATCTCTGCCTCCAGATCAAATTTCTGCGCCTCAGCTACTTTAGCTTCCAAGTTGTTGATGTCGCCTTGCAAGCCACCAGAGTCAACTCCTGCAGTTGGTGGAGGTGAGGCTGTTTCTATCGGCTTAGATGTGGCATCTTTCGGTACTCCTTCGCCTGAATCCGGTTCTCCCATAATACAATTCCTTTCTGCTTAAGTTTCCACAAAACTTACGCAAAAGTCAAGTATATAAGATATAATCTAGACATGAGAATTCAATTTTCTGCAGGCGGAGTAGTTTATAAAAAAGAAAATAGTAAAACATTTATTCTCGTTTCACAACACTCCCAGCATCATGGCTGGGTCTTTCCATAAGGCCTTATCGGTGATCACGTTGAGGGCGAAAACAAAGAAGAAACAGCCTTAAGAG
>PMIU01000007.1 GCA_003157195.1 Candidatus Nomurabacteria bacterium | reverse complement strand
CTTAAAGCAAGCGATTATCCTCAGAAAACCGATAACGGGGGAGAGGAATTTCTTCCGCCTGAGCCGCAGGGAGAAGAAACTAATTAACGAGTAATCCCTCTTTAATATTTTTATTTTGCTTTTAAATCCACCAGAGAAGCATCGACAAAATCTTTTAGATTAGCGGCGACAATCATCGGAAAAACATCTCTGAAAAGCGCCCATAAGATGCCCCACAGCGCTAAGTTTTTTTTCTTCTTAAGATATCTTGCCAATTCAGGAGTTAATAAGCCTGCCCTTAATGTATCGTCTATCATATTCGCCGCCTCCGGTTCGGTAAATGAATCAGCTTTTATACCGTTCCATAATTGAGCTTTGGATGTAGGTTTACGGGCAGCCTCCAACAACATTTTAATTGCCCCCTGGCGTACTCCCTTTTCGGTAATTACTACGTCCATTAAGGCACTGAATGTGGGAAAGTTAGCTTCCATTCCTGCACCTACGCCTTCAGGGCCCCCAATTCCCTCCACTATTTCGGCCATTGCTTCAATAGCTTCTTTGGGATGTATTCCTCCGGGATTATTCACTATTTTCATAAGAGCCTGTTGTCCCTTATTGTATCCTCCAAGATCCCCCGTAGTTCTTCTTTTATAGAACGTCTGACCCGCGAATTTATATTGGAGTTCTTCAAACGGGATATCGTTCATAAAGGGTGTATATGGAAATATTATGTCTGCCAGGTGCGGAGCAAGCTTTTCCCCTTCTACCTTAATTGAATTTTCTAATTTTTGTTCATCTGCGTCAAGTTCATACTCTTTGGGAAGCGGCGGCAAATCATCTCCCATTCCTTGCCTTATTGTTCTCTCGAATTTTATTAAAATTTTCTTTTTAAAATCTTCCCACTTTACCTTTTCCGCTTTTTCATCGTTTTTATCAATCCACTCAGAACCCATGTGGTCTCTCAATTCTTCCATGCTTTCTGCCACAGGTGAAGTGCCAGGCTTATACTTTATTTTTGTTAAGTAATCTATCATCAGAGGAGTATTTGTTTTGGCAATTTTTTTCCATATTTCGGTTCTGAATAAATAGCCTAACTTGTTGTCTTGGGCCCCAAAGTCTTGATTTTTAATAAGCATGCTTAATCCGTAATCCAATCCATTGACGACAGGCATTAAATACTTCGCATAATTCCGTTGATCTTCTTCTGTAACATATTCTGCCGGATCCTTATCGGGGTAACTTTTTTTAAGTTCTTTAATATGCTCAGTAATTGCACCTATTTTCTTTTTTTTTATATCTTCTCTGTTTCTGAACTCTTGAATGCTGATCATCTTGCCATTTTCATCTTTAAATTTAATTTCCTTAAAAGCTATGTTTTCCAAACGCCATCCGCTAAAAACTCCTGATGTTCTGTATTGACTTCCGTCTTCCATTTTTTTGACATCGACTCCGCCGAACTCAACAATTTTATTTACATCAAGCTTTGCTCCTTTATATCTTAAAAATTCCTGATATCTCTCGGTTGACATTTCTAAAAAATCCTGTCCGTGTCTGGCTTCTCCAAAACGAAATCTGGTTAAGAACCATTGATTCCAGTTAAGTATTCTAACCATGTCTTCCTGGGGGGGAGAAGTTAATCTTATCCCATCTTCTCCGATCTGTCCTGTAGCTATGTTTTCCGCAGCTCTTAGGGTTATGTCAAAAAATGATCTTCCGGCTGCCAATGCTCTTTTTATTTCCCAATCTTCCATTCTAGAATCTTTTCTATATTGAGAAAACTCACTTTTTATTAACCCCGCATCATTTATTTCTTTAAACCTTTCCTCAACAAATGCTTTAATTCCCGCAATCTTCTCTTGCTGGACTCTTTGATCGCTTGCCAGAACATCTTTATATGCTTGCTCGTAAAGCCTCATGGCAAGACCGGACCCACGGATATCCCGCATATTTTCAAAATGCTGGTAATTGATGTTTTGCGCAGCCTGACCAAAAGAATCAAAAGTGCCTTTTAGAACAGTCGCATTCATTGATTGAAAAAAACGGGTAGCCGTTCTGAGGCTATAAAAATCTTTATATCTTTTATTATCATCTTTATTCATAAATCCAAGAAGCGTGTTTAGATTAGAATCCGCATACAGATTAACCTCATAATCATTTGTTTCCGATCTATCTTCAAATGACTTAAACATGATTTCCGATACTAGCTCTTCTCTTAATTCCTTAAAATAACGAACGGCAAGCAGTATATCCGAATTGAAATCACTGGATTCCAGGGATGGAGATTTTTCAATATATTCTTTAATCTCGCGGACTATATTTTCTCTTGTAGTCTGTTCTCCCGGAGTAAGCTTTGTTGATTCGGTCAAATTGTTTATTTGGTCTAAACTGAGACCACGGGCACGAATTCCTCTGACAAATTCCCTGGATCTCGTAATCAATTGATTCGCTACAGGATCTCCCCGCCTGCCTACTTCTTGACTGCCAAAAAATCCATATATTTCACTTATCCTGTCATTTAATTCGTCTATTTTTGCATCGACTTTTGCTTTCCCTTCAGGAGTTTTAATTTCGTCACTGTCTCCTAAATCCCACTGCTCTCTTGTTAAATCCTCTATTCTTTTTGAAAGATCGTTTCTTAATTGCTGATTTGTTCTGGGATCACTTTCTCCGTGTTCCATTCTGAATCTCGCCCATATTTCTGCCGCAACTTTATCCTTAAAAGCCGGCCCTTTATCTGGCTCCTTATTATCTGTTGGACCTGGTGCTCCGACCCCTCCCTTTGG
>PMIU01000042.1 GCA_003157195.1 Candidatus Nomurabacteria bacterium | reverse complement strand
GGAGTCAAAACATTTTTCAAGCGAGCTTATCCGAAGATTTGACAGATATTTACCAGGATTTTTATGATTTTGTTCATTGGTATTCACTGGCAACGTTTGAAAGTATAAACGATTCTCTCATTGAATGCCTTACTAATTTTGAAAAATATTGGGGGATAAAATTATTGAATGCTTTGCGCACCATCCATGTAATCCGATATTTAAAAAAGGATGGGGCAATTTTTACCGATCCTTTGAATGACGATGAGGACGAAATTATAAATGATAATAAAGACGATGAAGACGCAAAGTTAATTATTGACGGAAAAATTCAGGAAAATGATACAGAAAAATCACACAAAAATTGGTATTGGTGCGGAAAAATTTTAAAAGGGGAAGAAAAAGATTTTGATCATGATTTGAAACTGGAAAAAGGCGTGCACTATGTTGAGCTGTATGCTGATGGCAGTCCAGCCTTGAATAAAATTGAAATAGAAATTAATAGAAAAAATCTCGGAGAAATACCAACAGTAGACAATCCAAAATGGACGGGGGATTTTAATGACGACACTGAGCAGATGATTTTAACACGAGCCATTTGGGGAGAAGCGCGAGGAACTTCCGAATTGGCTCGCACTGCTGTGGCTTGGTGTATTAAAAATAGGTTAGGAACTTTGGGCACTATAAATAAAAAAGTTTTTCTTAGAGATAATTATCATAAAATAATTTTAGAACCATATCAATATTCCGCATTCTGGGAATTACCAGGAAAAGATTTTAATTTAAGAGCTCTTAAGGACCCATTGGGTACAACAAAAAATCCGGCGGATCATAATAAATGGAAAGAAACATATAATGTTGCTGGGCAAATCATTTCAGGAGAAATTCCCGATCCAGTTTCTGGGGCTAATCATTATTTTGATGATAGTATTAGCACTCCAAAATGGGCTACAAAAGAAAATACTATAAAGAAAATTGATCACTTCACTTTTTGTAAGTTATGAAAATATTATTCAAAAATATTTTAATTTTAAGCGTTATTCTTTGTTCTATTTTGATTTTGAATTTTATTGCATCGAAGCAGGGAAACAAGAACATAATCAAAATCTTACCTGATAATATAACACAAAATTTACCAGTCACTCCTTTGCTTAAAACAGGTGAGTCAATTGAAATTAGTAAAGTTGCACCGTCAAAGTTAATTAGTGGAGAATATCTCTGGGTGTATTTTATTGACGGTCAATTTAAAAGAGAAGTTAAGTATAAAAATAATCCCATTATTGAGCTTCTCTTTTCTCCAGGAGAGGATAAATTTGGTTATTTTGTAGATTATGATATTTATGATAAAAGTATTCCTTACGATAGAACGACTGTTTTATATATTGAAGATGTGAAAACTAGAAAACCAAAAGAAGTTTTTCACGGCACCTTTAGAACTGGTGGCTGGGAATGGTTTTCAAATAGTGAAATTTTAGTCTACGAAGGTTGTGGTACGGAATGTGAAGTAGAATTTTTGATTGATCTAAAAACCGGCAAAAAATATCAATTACAATACGGAGTCGGTTACACTTGGTCACCGGATAAAAAGTGGGTTTTTGCCTACAATTATTCTTACCGCACAGGAATAACTGTCGGCGACAAATTTGGCAATATAATATTAAGATATCATCCTATTTCTCCGGAAAGCGATATGGTAGATACACCATTAGCTGTTTGGTCTCTAGACAGCAATAAGTTGGCTTTAGTTATGAAAAGTTCAAATGATAAAAATTTAGAACTTTCAATTTTTGATAGAAGAGAAAAATTTAAGAAAATTTTCCAATCCAAGGTTGAAGATGAAAAAGAATTTAAATTGGAATGGACTTTCGATAGCAAATCAGTCAGAGTTAATGATAAAAGTTATCATTTTTAATACATTTTCGGGTGTCCAACACCCGAACAAACAATTTGTATGAGAAAAGATCCACTTATAACCGGTCAATATTATCACATCTACAACAGGGGAGTTGATAAAAGAGATATTTTTATGAGTAAGGCAGACTTAGATAGATTTGCTTTAAGCGTAAAAGAATTTAACGTGGTCAAGCCTATACGTAGTATTAAGGATTTGATGCTTGGAAAACCTAGCGATTCGGGTGTTAAACACCCGAAAGCCCTTGTTTCTATTGTTTGTTTTTGTTTAAATCCGAATCATTTTCATTTTATTGTGAAACAAGAAGTAGACGGCGGAATCTCAGAATTTTTTAAGCGTCTTTTGGGTGGATATACAAATTATTTTAATTTAATTCATAAAAGAACCGGATCTTTATTTCAAGGTAGTTTCAAATCAAATTTAATAGACGATGATGCTTATTTTTTAAAAATTCGGCCGTATGTACATTTAAATAATTTAGTACACGATATTCCAAAAGAAAAAATGCATTTGGTTTTATCCAGTGAAAAAGAATATGATAATAATAATTTTACCCTTGTCGCAAAAAAAGAAGCGGAAGGGCTTTTGGATTTTTATGGTGGCAATGAAAATTTTAAAAAAGAATGCATGAGTGTTGTGTCGATGATTCGTGACGAGCGGGGGCTAACCTCCTTATTAGAAGACGACATACTTCCATAAAAATTCGGGTGTTTAACACCCGAATAGTATGAAGAAATTATGAAAGTTATCCACAGGTGCTTTTGAAATATTTTTTATAGATTATATAATAAAAAGATGGAAACAATAAAAAAGTTATGGGCTCACAGAATTTTTAGAATATTTTGTTGGGCCTTTTTAGTTTTGTTTATTTTATATGCTATTTTAGTTATCGTCCGCGTGGTTCACTTTTTTAATTTAGATAAGACAAATGCGCAAGTGGAGAAGATTCATAATACCAAGCTCACGATGGACGATGTATTGGGCACAAACCCTCCGCCGGACCCGGGTACCTTGGCAGATAAAACTGTGGCGGGTGTGGATGCAAACCAAAACGGCATCCGCGACGACGTAGAGCTAGCTGTCTTTAAACAGTATCCCAATTCGGCGAAAACCCGAGCTGTGCTTTTGCAGTATGCGCTGGCTTTACAGATGGAGACGGTGCAACCTTTTATGAATGAAGCTATTGCTGGAGAAATAGCAAGTAAAGGAGATAGGGCAGTTTTCTGCTTATCAAAAATTGTTCCCGATGGGGGAGGAGTAATATTAGCATTAGAAAAATATGGAAAATTTATATCCGATAAGCAACTTAATACTGAACAAAGAAAAGCTAAACATAAAAATTTTTACTCTTTTGTTAAGGGTGGGAAAATAGATGATTCTGAGAGTTGTGATGTTGATATTGTAAAATTACAAAATTAAGATTTCATAAATTTTTATATGAAAAAAAGAATATTGTTTATTCTTGTTCTGGTTTTGTTTTGTTCATTTTGTGCTAGAAATGTTTTAGCGAGTGAATTATGTTCTAAGAATGGCTATACTATTTCTACCGTTAATGGTATTTTCACTGATGAAGAGGGGGCTCGAAATAACGAAAGGTTATTGAAAGTATTATTAAAAGATACATATAAAAATCAAAAATTAGATTATCAATATTTTTTTAACCCCACCCACCTGGCCGGCATGGGCGATTTATTTGAAGTCGTAGCACAAGGGTTTTTTGACCAGAAGTCCGATTATGACCTGGTGGAAATGTTGAATGACGCTAGCCAGAAAGTCACCACACAAAAGGTTTTACTTGTCGCCCATTCGCAGGGCAATTTTTATGCCAACAACTTTTACGACAAAGTCGCCTCGCAGGAGGGCGGAGTGCCGAGCAAATCTATCGGTGTATATGGTGTGGCCACTCCGGCCAGCAGGGTCGCGGGTGATGGAAAATATTTAACTTCCGACACAGATGGTATTAATGCGAGCTTAGTTGGCGGTACTTTTAAAAGAAATATTTTATAACCCAATACGCATATTGCTTTTCAAAATAGTGACGATAAAAACGGACACGATTTTTCAAAAATATATTTAAAATATCAAGGCGATAAAATTATTGCTGATATTAAGTCAGCACTTAATAATTTAAAAGAAAATGACGAACAAATTTCAAGCGACCCTTGTATTTCTCCGCCGAAACTGACCTTACTCCATAAAGTGCAAGGGCTAGCTTTAGCTGTGGCAGATCCGACGGCAATTGTGGTTAAAGGGGGAGTTGTTGCCACTTACAATGCAGGTGTTTATGTCAGAGACGGTGTAAGTAATGTCGGGTTAGCAATAGGAAACTTTATACATAATACTAGTCTGGCTTTTGGGAATATGGTTGGTGGATTATTGGCTAACGTATCAAGTAGTTTGCCGGACGGAAGCAGTTTGGCAACTGGTCTTGCTGGGTTGTCGGATTCCACGAATGATTCTCCTCTTGAGGAGTACCCTTCAGGGGGAGGTGGAAAAATTATCCACCCCGGCGCAAGCGCCACCCCTCAAGAGGGGAATCAAGCCACTGCCGTGGATTTAGCCGACGATGAAAATGCGCCGGGGGCGATAACAACGGAGCCGACACTTCCGCCCGAGACTAACACAGAAGAAAATACTGAAAATTCTGATGCTACACAAAATCCATCAGCGACTCTTTTGCTGGGTACTGGTGGAGTAGCTGCTTCTCCAACACCAGACCCAATTGTTCCGCCAGTGGTAAAAGAAATTCCGCCAGTTATTCCTCCACCTCCTGCTCTTCCGGTACTCACTACTTTTACCATTGATAAAGACACCACTTTGCCTGCCGGTGAATATAATTATGATAATTTAATAATTACCAACAACGCAGTTTTAACTTTGGAGGGAGACTCTGCATCTCTTAACTCCTTCAAAGGTGTAAAAATTACTGCGGTCAATATTACTATCGATCTCGGCGCATCTATCTCTGCGAATGGAACAGGGTTTGGCGCAGACAAAGGTCCCGGAGCTTCATCAGATAATTATACTGGCGCAAGCTACGGTGGGCTTAGCTATAGCAGTGCTTCGTATTCAAAAACTTATGGCTCAGCCACTAAACCGACCGATTTAGGAAGCGGTGGTGTTAATTATAGTGGCAACCGTGCAGGTGGCGGAGCTATTCGTATTATGGTCTCTGATACTTTTACCAACAACGGCACTATTACCTCGAACGGTTATCCCTCAAGTAGTGGTGGCAGTATTTATATTTCAACTAATACTATGACAGGAAGTGGAAAATTTAATGCAAATGGTGGAGCTCTTTATGATAATGGTTATACTAAAAGTCCCGGAGGCGGAGGACGTATTGCTATTTATTACAAAACATCATCGTTCAATGGTACAGCGGAAGCCAAAGGTGGATGTGGTCAATACGATGGCATGACTATGTCTTGCGGGCAGAATGGCACTGTTGGAATTTTCGATGAAACTTCAAACGATTTATATTTGAATGGTTCATGGAAGTTTTTACAGGCAGATGCGCCCTTTTCATTCAATAATATTTTTGTTTCAAATGGCGCGCAAATAACTTCAGAAAACGGGGTGAGTATAACTGCCAACAATCTCTCGTTTAACAAAAACTCATCTTTTGCGCTAGCTGATAATCAAATATTAAACATACCAACCATTACGCTAGATGGGGGTTCGACAATGACACTTTCCGGAAATGAAACGATTACTACAAACTCTCTAACGTTAAATGGAAATTCCACAATTATCACTGCTCCGGGAAAAATACTTTCCCTAAATATTCCAAACATTACAATTAATTCCGGTTCGTATATTTCTGCAGATGGAAAAGGTTATGGCGAGAGCGCCGGGCCCGGAGCTCCAACTGCTATTTATGATCCAAACAATCCAGGTACTTACTATGCTGGAGCGAGTTACGGCGGGCTGGGTAATGGTTCTGCAAAGCCAACATACGGTTCTGTTACACAGCCGGTTGATTTCGGTAGTGGTGGAAATGGAAGTTACTCTGCTGGAGGCGGTGCCATAAGACTAATATCTACAGGCAACTTTATTAATAATGGCATTATTTCTGCTAATGGAAGCACTACATCAAGCGGTGGCAGTATTTATATAACTGCAAACACGCTTGGTGGTTCTGGGACTTTTCGGGCAAATGGAGGCGGGCCTGTGTGTCCCTCCGGTTGTTATGGTCCAGGAGGCGGGGGACGTGTGGCTATATACTATAGTAATTCTTCATTTACTGGAAAAGCAGTGGCAAGTGGTGTGAACAGCGGAGCGGGAAATTCCGAAGATGGAACTGTGAAAATGATTAATACTTCTATCCCTGTGCCCAGTTCTGCCAAAGCAATCACTGCGTTTAGCTTTACGAATTTAACACCAAACGTTGCCGGAACTATTGATGAAACTAATCACACTATTTCTTTAACTGTTCCTTTCGGAACTAATGTTGCAAATTTAATTCCGACAATTGCAATTTCCGACAAAGCAAAAATTAGTCCGGATAATAATGTAACTCAGAATTTTTCCACTCCGGTTACATACACAGTTACAGCAGAAGATATCTCTACGCAAAATTATATTGTGACGGTTGCAGTTGCGTCGAATCCAAACCCCCAAGTAGACAGTATAATAACTCAACTAAAAATAATTACTTCCCCGCAAACAGTTGATGCAGATACTGCCTCGAGTATCATTACAGTAGAATCACAAAATACATCAGGAGTGTCAACTAAAGCAATATCTACTATTCATGTGAATTTGCTTTCAAGTTCCGAAACTGGAATGTTCACAACCGCGTCAGCTTCTGATAATACATGTGATACTACTGGTTGGAAAACCCCATTGACAATTCCAATCGCATCTGGAAGTGCCCATAGAAGTTTTTGCTATAAAGACGGTACTCCTGGGATATCCATAATAACAATTTCTGCGAATGGTTTATCTTCCGATTCTCAAACTTTCACCATCAATTCGAATGTTTCAGATGATTCACTGCCAAACTAGACTTGGGAGAGTGTGCTATACTTTACCCACATGGCAAAGCATTTTTTCAAGGTTCTGGGGATATTCCTTATAATGATTCTTTTGGGGACAATCATTGCTCTTATACTTGCAAAATTGCAATAGTTTGTGTATATTAGACATACCGCAGAGAAAGTAGGTAAACAATTAAATCCTACTTAGTGGGTCGATATCTGAATTGCGCAAGAACCGTTCTTGCGCAGGAAGAGAAAAACTTGCGGCTAAAAGCCGTTTTTTTTATTTAATATCTATTTTCTAGAACCTAAAAACTAGAACCTAGAAGCTAATCAAAATGTTACAAAAATCAAAAAAAGAAGAAATGATTAAGGATTTGGAAAAAGCCATCAAGGGCTCCGAGTCTTTGGTCTTTGTTAACTTTCACGGTTTGAAAGTGAGCGACGAAACGAAATTGAGGAGAGAGCTTCGAGACAAAGAAGTGAACTACAAAGTTTCCAGAAAAACTTTACTCGCTCGCGCCTTGAAAGGCAAAGCGGAAGGAGAAGTTCCGGAATTGGCCGGCGAGGTTGCTATCGCTTATTCCAAGGATGCCATTTCATCTCCGCGCGAAGTGTACAATTTCCAAAAAACCCACAAAGGAATGTTGAATATTCTGGGTGGAATTTTTGACGGGAAATTTGTCGGGAGCGCATTTATGATGGAGCTCGCAACTATACCAAGCAGGGAAGTATTGCTTGGGAAGATTGCATTCTTGCTCAAGAGCCCGATGCAACGTCTGGCTCTGGCAGTGAACGAAGTGGCGAAGAAAAAATAATATTAACAATTAATAGTAATAAAATTATATGTCAAAATTTGATTCATTTATGAAAGACCTCGAGAGCGCATCAGTCTTGGAACTCAATGATTTGGTGAAGGCAATCGAAGAAAAGTTCGGAGTGTCCGCAGCGGCTGTCGCTCCGACCCAGGTCGGAGCAGCCGGTAGCGCAGAAGCAGCTGAGGAAAAAGATGCATTTACAGTTGTGCTCGCATCTGCCGGTGAACAAAAAATCGCTGTGATGAAAGTTGTCAAAGAAGCTCTTGGTCTTGGCTTGAAAGATGCCAAAGATTTGGTTGACGCTGCTCCTTCGACCTTGAAAGAGGGGATGAAGAAAGCCGAAGCCGAAGACCTGAAAAAGAAAATTGAAGCCGCAGGAGGAAAAATTGAACTAAAGTAATTCAATTTTACCGCGGGCCGCAGGCATGAGAATGCCGAAGGTGTCGCTCATAGCAATGAGCGACCAAAATTGAGCTCAAATAGAAATATCTAGGCAAGACCTAGCTAAAAAACGGAAGCAAGGCTTCCGTTTTTTGGTTCGTTGATACAAAATATACGGAAGATATGATATAATACAGTGTATTAATTTATTATTAATAGTATTAATTTTTTATGGAAAATACGCCATTGAGAGCTAAAAAAGTTATAAAAATATCTCGTCGAAAAATGATTATTTTCGTTGTTATTTTAATATTGGGATTTGTGTTATTTAGTTTGTTTAACAGAAAAAATAATCAGTATAATAATATCGGTGTTGTTAATGAGACACAATCTAAGGGTGGTATTTCTGCACCTTCTGCACCCTCTATTTCTCCTACATATTATCCAAATCAATATGAAACTTCTTCAGTTAAAGATACTAGAGAATTTATGAAAGTAACTTATGGGGCATCAATAAAAACTCGCGACGTCAAAAGTGCAATGCGTGACGTAAAAAATTCCATAAATGAGGCAGAAGGGAGAATAGACAGCTTAAATGAATCCACCAAGTATTCGTATGTCAGTTTTGTTATCCCCAAGAGTAATTTAAAAAATTTCAAATCTGAAATTGAAAGCCTAACAAATGAGAAATTATATACAGAGAACAGCTCATCACAAAATCTTTTGGGACAGAAACAATCAATTGAACAGCAGCAAACAGCAGCCGCAGACTCGCTTGCTCAATTGCAAAAAGAGCAGAAAGATTTAACTACAAAACATAAACAAATTGTAAGTGATTTACAAACACAAATAACCAGCATAAAAAATCAACTTGTCGCCGTGCGAGCATCTATTCCTGCCACTTCCGATGTAAATGTGTTAGCTACATTGAGAAATCAGGAGTATAATTTATCTCAACAAGAGGCATCATTACAGCAAAATATAAATATAGAAAATTCTGCCTATGCTTCAAGTAATCTAAGCTATAATAATCAGATAAATAACGTAAATGCGCAACTTACTAATATCAAAAAACAAGATGTTCAATTTACTGACAATATAGAGACTGTCAATGGCTATATTTCTGTAAATTGGATTAGCCTATGGGATATGGCAAAAATATTCTCTCCCATACATCCAACAATTATAATTATTGTTTTAATGTTACTGACTTGGTATTTTCTAAGTCGTAAAAATTATCTTCCAGGTATTGAGTTGGTATAATTACTTATCTATTGAGTTGCTAAATTCGTAATATGCAGTATAATATGAAACATATGAAAAAATATACGTTGTTTTCTTTTGTGTTTATTTTATCCTTAATTTTATTGGGTTTCGGCGCTAAGTCTGCGGGTGCGGATGTTTGGCTTGGGGGTCCGGGTTGTGGAACAAACAACAAATATAGCACTACTACAGGCCAACCTTGCGGCTCGTGGCTTGTCGTCAATGACTGCGTCACCGGAGATTTGTTTAGTAAAGAAACCGGACAAGCATGTCCTAATACTATTCAACCCACACAAGATAATTCTTCTGATGTGTCGCAGTTTAATACTTTATTTAAAAGCAATTTCAAAATTGGGTTAAAAGGAAGTAATGATGTGAAGGCGCTCCAACAATTCTTGAAAGACCAAGGTTATTATTTTGGAAAGATTGACGGTTCATACGGACGTATTACTGCGCGAGCAGTGAAAGATTTTCAAGATGATAATGATCTTGGAACGACAGTAACTCCACCGACAGGGATTGCTTGTACAATGGATGCAAAGCTTTGCCCCGATGGTCAAACATATGTGGGTCGCATATCTCCAAGCTGTCAATTTGCCGCTTGCCCGGTTTCGACAACTCCGCCAACAAATAGTCAGTCTCCAGTTATTACCAGTATAGACGGACCACAGACATTAAATGTAAATCAGCAGGGGACATGGAGCGTAAAAGCTTCGGACGTCAGCGGTGGGAATCTTTCATATGCAGTTAATTGGGGAGATCAACCAACTGCTTATGCTCTAAATTCGTCTACATCTTATGCCAATCAACAATCTGCAACTTTTACTCATAGTTATTATCAAGCCGGCAACTACACACCTACCTTTGTTGTAACAAACACCACTACCGGAAAAACCGCGCAGACGAGCATTAGTGTGAATGTTGGGAATGTTACTTCCACTTCTTCTTCCATAACTGTAACTAGACCAAACGGCGGGGAAACTTGGACAAAAGGAACAACGCAGACAATACAATGGCAAGACAAAAATTTATATCTTACGTCTGGTTTCGTTGCTCAGCTTTATGATATTAATCTAATTTCATACTATCCGCCTTGCACCAGCAATATTTGCCCTATGGCTAGCACGTCTATACTGTATCCAATTTCTGCTCCTCACAACATAGCGAAAGGTGTCTATGGTTCTTCATATGATTGGTCAATTCCTAACTGCTATCCCGGACATGAGTGTTCCTCAAATTTTGAAATAGCATCAGGCGCATACACAATCCAAGTCTGCAAGTCCGGCACCGATATGTGTGATTCGAGTGATAATTATTTCAAGATCGTGGATGGGATTACCCCTCCAACACCAACTAACACGATACCAAATATAGTGACTGGCCTATCGGCATCGGTAGTTTCCGGCAACTCTGTTTATTTATCTTGGCCAGGAGTATCAGTAAATTCTGGAATGCCACAAATCGCGACTTATAATATTTATCGTAGTAGTTCTATAAATCCATCCCAAGTTACCTCCACGACAACTGCTCCTGTTTTGGTTGCTCAAAAAACTGCGGTCTCTTATGTTGCCCAAGGAATAATGTACAATTATACAGATTACGGACTTTCTTCTGGCACTTATTTTTACAGCGTTGCGACTCAGGATGTTAATGGATCAATTGGGCCAGTTTCAACTCTGGTTTCTGTGACAGTAAATCCTCTTTAAAGCTTTTTAATAAAGCACAAAAAATCCCCTAAAAGGGGATTTTTTGTGCTTGTTTTTTTTATAAAAAGCTTTATGATATGGATATGGATCCCGTTAGAAGTCCTTCTGTTATTAATCTTAC
>PMIU01000014.1 GCA_003157195.1 Candidatus Nomurabacteria bacterium | reverse complement strand
AGCTAGCTGGCGATTAAAATCGCGCCTGAAGGGCGTGCCGCCAACCGTCGGCCTACGCCGACGAAGCCGCGTCCACGGAGGTGGACAACCAGCCAACGGCTCCA
Organism: Candidatus Nomurabacteria bacterium; assembly: GCA_003157195.1. Taxonomy (GTDB): domain Bacteria; phylum Patescibacteriota; class Minisyncoccia; order Phycocordibacterales; family UBA9973; genus UBA9973. The sequence continues at coordinate 7,113 of PMIU01000014.1, read as the reverse complement.
CAGGCGCGATTTCAATCGCCTGCAAGCCGACCGAAATTAGATGCAACTAGGGACGCCTGACTCCGCGCTCGTATTGACAAGCCGCGCAAATGGCTTCAAACTGTGGTGGCTTGATCGTCATTCCCGCGAAGGCGGGAATCCAGAGTATTGCTTAACGACGTGGATCCCCGCATTCGCGAGGATGACGGACGGAGAGTCTTTGGATTCACAGACCAAAACATTGAAAAAAAAATTAAAATGAGTTATAGTATAACGACATCCGCCCATAGCTCAGTTGGTAGAGCAGATCCCTCTTAAGGATAAGGTCCTCGGTTCGATCCCGAGAGGGCGGACACGCGTTAAAGAAATTTCCCCTGCGGGAAATTTCTAGCGTGGACGAGGCGGAGCGATGTTTTGCAAGCAAGCAAAACTGCGAGCCGGGGCCGAGAAATTTTCGAGCGGCGGCGAGAAAATATTCGTGGCGACAAAGTGTAAGAAATCATTGCCGGGGTGGCGAAATTGGTAGACGTACTTGCCTTAGGAGCAAGCGAGAGAAATCTCATGGAGGTTCAAGTCCTCTCCCCGGCACACTTGACTTTTTCAACTCAATATGCTATACTATACGCATGAAGAAAATAAATAACACAAAAATAAAACATAGCATAAATTTGGGCCTGAAAGTATTGACTATTTTAGCTTTTTTAACGATTTTTATGCCTTTTAAGCAGGCTGCTGCTCAGGCTACCGGTTATAATTATGTTTATAACAGCTACACCGGGCAAACAGTAAACAACCCGGTCAATATAGATAATCCGAACCCAAGCATCGACACTATCAACCCAAAGTCCAGTAATTTAGGCGTAGGTACCAAAACTATAACCATTACTGGTAGCGGGTTCGTTCCGGGTTCTGTCGCCAGAATTAATGCATCCAATCGCGCTACAACTTTCATCGACAGCTCTCACCTCTTGGTGCAGATGACAGGCAATGATACCTATGCGTACAAAACCAACGGCGGATTCTATATCACTGTCTACAATGGCGCACCAGGCGGTGGATATTCTAACGCAGTTTTCTTTACAGTAAATAGCAACACTGCTGCTGCAAACACTAACGCTGGAAACAATTATAATTCTGCCACAACCAACTATACCGACACAAATTCCAACACGAACCCAAATCCAAACGGCACCTTTACTGACACACCCAACAGCGCAACCAATCCGGACAGCGGAAGTGCATTAGCATCCAATGCCATCTTCGGGTCAAACAGTTTCTTGCCTTCCGGCCTCATCCAATGGATTCTGTTCGCCATATTTATCCTGTTAATAGTCATCTTAGCAAGGAGAATTTTCGGAGCGAAAGAAAGTTATGAAACTTCCCCTTTGAAGCACGAGTAATACAAATTATACCCCTATCCGACTTCCCCCTACATTAGGTGGAAGAGAAAGAAAAACCTAGAAAAAGTCAGCCCCGTGGGGTTGACTTTTTTGTTTTATTGTGATACAATTTATGGGAATCACAGCACTAGATTTTTGACAATTTTAAAGGAGAAATATGGCAAACGGAAAACTGAACATCCCGCAGACAAGTACGCCTGTTGATGTCATCGTAATCGACATCGCGCTGGCAGTAATCGTGGGAATCCTACTGTATTGGATTTTTGGATTCCTAGGGGTAGTTATCTTACTTGTGATACTGGCGTTCACGACACAAGCCTATACACAAGACACCCCCGAATACCACGCGCTCACGGTGCTTAACAGCATCACTGGAAAACAGCGAGTTATGTTTCAAGGACGAAATGGAAAATACTTATGGGAAGGACCCGGCACACTCGTCGACCTCCGCGCGGAACTCAAAGACATTCCGGAGGAAACCTGGGCAACTGCTGCAGGCGCGCTGATGGATGCGAAGTATGTGTTTGTTCTGCATCCCAAGGCAACCAAAGAAGGGGTCCTGGCATTCGCTAGCTTCACGAAAGACACAGTGAAAGCGGCGGCAAGGAACCTTTTCACAAGGATGCTCTCTGACCATTTCGGGTTATGCACAGATCCGAAGGAGCTCCTCAAGAAAGATAACGTCGATAAGATCGTCTTCTTCGAAACAGATCCCACTACTGGCAATGTTATTAAGGACGCCAGTGGAAATGATAAGAAGAAGGCCGCGATTCTCGAATTTGAGGAGAAATACGGAGTCGACTCAAGCGCCGGACTGGAAGATGTCGACTACGACGAAGAGACCCAGAAGGCCCGGGACGTCATCTCGAAAGCAAAGTCCATCGCGGAAGCGCTGGCCGAACTCAAGAAGGTGATGTCGGATGAGAAGGCCGAACTGACAATTCGGCAACTGAACATTCCTGGAATCCAAGAGTACGTAATTGATGTGAAGGGGATTCCGAATGTCAGAGACATCAACGTCATTGGAGGACTGGGAGGCAAGAAATGAACACCCCTAGCAAGAATCTGACCCTGCTGTTTCTCGCAATCGCTGTGGTATTTGTTGTAGGCTACGGCAAGTACAAGTACTCCGAGGCCAGGGCCGAGGCGAAAGCCAAGGCCAATCCCGCCAACTGCTTCATGATGGAAGGCGAGGACGACGAGGACGGCAAGTGGGTTAAAACCCCCGCAGGGTCGTATCGTCAGGCTGGCGACGGCAAATGCATCGTCGGCAAACTGCCTCCACCCCCACCACCCCAGCAGACCGTCGAAGCGCTCGTGCCCAAAGGCGAGTGCGTTACGCCCTGCAGCAATTTTGTAGGGTATGACTACAAGATTCGGACAGACGGTGACCCACTTCGCATCAAGTATAACGGATGCGACTGGGTCGACCGGCCGGCAAGGGGGCTTTTCACCCCAAAGTGCTTTAATCCGGGCGACACAGAATTTGAGTCGCCGGACAAAGCAAACCCACACGTAAAAGTGTGGGTGTACGAGAGAGTCAACATTCGACGTTAAAAACGCCGAGCGCCCGACCAGCGCCACAATAAGGGTCTCCGCCGAAAGCGGATCGCAAAGAAAGGAGGCCCCATGCAAATATCGCGCGCCGAGGGGGCCGGCACGCACATCAAAAGGGCAGCCGTCGTGAGACGAACTGCCCTTTCGCATTTTTATTTAATTTTTTATTGTGGCAAATTCACCTCCCCTGTTTCAGGAGTTATCCCTTTTATGCCAAAAGTACTTATAACTATATTCATCAATGTAAACACTCCAAGCATAATCGTAATCCCCACCACGCCCCAGAGCATATGGCTCTTGCCGGCAGTTTTTTTCTCTTCGTTTTCTTGATTCATTATAAATTCGAGAACACCATAGAGAAAATAAACCACCGCCAGAGCAAAGAGAAAAAGAATGAGCGGGTTGATAATCAGATTATCAGCCTTGGCAATAAATTCATTCAAGCTTTCAGCATAAGCTACTTTTGTAGTAAATAAACTAAGTAATAAATCCATCATCATTTATTTTTACTGTCCAGGGATAACGACGGGCACAGTCGGAAGCGTGATGTTAGCATTGTTTCCAACATTGAAGAATGTATTCTTTAAAACATTCACAAGTCCCCACATACCGATGATGACAGCCAAACCGATGATGCCGTAGATAATTCTGTTTCGGCCTGTTGTTTTAGCCTCTTCATCACTGGCAATAACGAAAGTAATAACTCCCCAAACGAAGTACACTACTCCAAGCGCTATTAAGACAGGAACAACTGCGTTTAGGAATACACCGATTCGGCAAAGTAGTCCGAATAACGTTGCATTCTGACCGGCATAAGCGGCAGGGTCGCAAGCGGTACCACTACCTGAAATGGTAACCTGCGCAAATGCGACGATAGGCGCCATTGCAAAAAACAAACCTGACAATACCATTAAATTCTTTTTCATCCCGTTTAGAAATCATACTCTCCTTACATATTTAATATATATAAAGATAATACGATATTCTTTATTTTATGATATATCCCCGTTTTGTAAATTTCTAACGGGATTCATATCCTTAATTAATAATTTCGACTTTTTAATAATAAACTAATAATGTCCTTTAATTATACCCCCTGCCTAAACATGAAGCAAATTCTACTTTGTCGGAGGAACTACCTGTGGAAGAACCGAGTTCCCCGTGTTGATACCAAAAGTTGTTTTTAAAATACCGACCAAACCCCACACTGAAAGCATTACTGCAAGCGCAACAATCCCCCAAATCATAAATTGCTTGCCCTCTGCCCTTTTCTTTTCTTCATCAGCATTAAGGATGAAATACTTGACCACTCCCCAAATAAACATCACCACAGCCAAGGCAAAAATGAATGGGATTACAGAACCTCCTATAACACAAGTAAAATAATCCAAGTAATCTGAAACCTTAAGTTTTGGTTGGCTTAAGTCAGGACAACCGGAAGTGGGACCTGCTTTGGTTACTAAATTAGTAAGGTCGGGAGAATTTTGTCCAACCAAACCTGTTGATTGACCTAAGCCAAAGGTTTGATTAAGAATACCCACAAGTCCCCAGATACTAACAATCACAGCCAAACCTATAATGCCGTAAATAATTCTGTCTCGGCCATTTTTTTTAGCCTCTTCTCCATCGGCAATGAAATACTGCACCATTCCCCAAATAAAATATAACACTCCAAACGAAACCAGAACCGGCAAAATGGCGCTAAAAAGAGCACTAATTTTTGTTATTACATCAGTCAAACCATTTGTAGTTTGAGCAGAAACAACAAAAGGAGTAAAAGCTAAGAGCGTTAGTATGGGAGTAAATTTTAATAAATTTTTTTTCATATAAATACAGCTCTATGGTTTAGGTAATAATTTATCAAGGTCAGATTTATTGATGTAATTATTGTCGTTTAAATTAAAAGTATTAACAAGGATATAGACAAGCCCCCACACACTAACAATCACTGTCAAACCAATGATACCGTAGATAATCCCATCTTTCCCTTTCTTTTTGGCTTCCTCACTGTCGCCAATCATATAACGTACTATTCCCCAAACAAGATAAACAACACCTAAAGCAATTAAAACCGGCAAAACAGCCCCTAAAACTCCATTTATTCTACACAACACACCAAGCAAACCATCTCCACAGGAATCTAAATTCATAAAAATTATTGGTTAAATTATTAATAATGTTACAACGCCAAAACAGTGGCAGATATCATCTGCGCTATCGCCCACGCACCTAATAATATCGCCGCGCCTATCATCGTGTAAAGCAAAGCATCTTTGGCATGGGTGATTTTTTCCGAATTTCCTCTAGCAAAAACAAACAGAAAACCGCAGTAAATAATGGCCAGCGCTACGATAGGTATGCCGATTTTCAGCATGCCCTCTAGAATTTTTTGAATCAAAGCAGGTAGAGTACTAGTTGTGCCAAGAGGATTTATAATTTTCCCTTGAGTGTTTGGATTGCTTGGAGTATTTTCGTCAACGGCCAAAGAAATAACAGGTAAAATAGAAATAAAAGCAAGTAAAGTTAATTTCTGCCAATTTTTCTTTATAAAATTATTCATTGTTTCTTAATTATACAATATCCTCTTTTAAAAACCAATCCAGGCGCCGTTATAACCCAAAATCGATAATAATGTCTTGACGATAAGCCACGCAGCCGCGGCGATAATCAAGCCGATAACGGCATTGGTGAAAACCTTCTGGGCTATCCCCCTCTTTTCCGTGCTACCCCCGGAACTTACCAATTCAAAACCCGCATACACGAACATTATGGCGGCTATGGGTATGGCCATATAATAAAGGACAAAATTGATGAGCATGTTAACCAGAGCCATAAGTGTATTAAAATCGCAGGCAGGTTCTTTTGCGCCACCGCAAGGCACCAAGCCTGCCGCTAGAGAAAAAGCCGGCATAACTAGCAACATAAACACAAATAAATATATTAATAATTTTTTCATCTGATTTTGCGAAATCACCTGCTAAATAAAAGACTCATCTTCGCGCTGGCGTCTTTAACCGAATCGCTCACCGACATATTATTGGAAAGCACGTTATTAATCATACCACTAAAAACGCTATCTGTATCTTTGGATGACGGGTCAAGCCAGCTTCTCGCATACAAGGCCGAGCTGTAAAAAATTGGCGAATAGGCATCTGCCGGCTTGGTGGAAAGCAAATCTCGACGGGCTGGGGCTGTGCCCGTAGCTGTAGCGAACTTCGCCGCAAAATTGGTCGTGGCCATCAGGCTCGCGGCTGTAAAGGCCGTGTTAAGATTTTTTGAAAAAGCCGAAATGGCGATACCGGTAACTCGCGCGCTGGTGAGCTTGAAACTTGCATTTTTAATCTGAGGCAATGATGCGACAAAAAAGTTCTGATTGGGATTTCTGTTTACTAGGGTCGGGAGTTCGGAGGCAAAACCGAAATAAAATGCCAAGTTTTCTGCCGAAAAAACATCCACAGAATTAGGGAAGGATGCATTCCAAGAATAAGTGGCGCTGTTGTTGGGGTCGGCGAAATCCGTGTAAAATTTCAAAATTGCGGGAAGATTCCCGGCCGTCGAATCCAAAGTCGAACCAAAAACTCCGTTGGCTTCTTTAACGATAGGATTTCCGGCTTGCATAAACAATGCCGCCAAGATGTCTTTGGCATTATTTACATTCGAGTAGTGTCCCATGGCTACCGCAGGCTTTATTATTTTATTCGAATTATCTCTTTGAACAAGCGTCGGCACCAAACTGACTAAATCGTCCCAAGTAGCCGGAGGATAAACCACTCCGTTTGCATCCAAGATGCTTCTGTTGTAATACATCATCAGTGGGTCGATAGACATCGGGAAAGCCAGAATCCCCTTAGAGGTCAGAAAAACGTCGCCCGCGCCGGCAAAGACATTTTCAAAAGAAGAAAGTGGATAGCTCGCATATGGAATGGGAAAAATTTTATTGGCATAATGATATGCCAGATTGTCCGGCAGGAAAAACATATCCGGACCCGAACCGGTGGCTAGCGCTTCGAGCAAGTCTTGGTCGAAAGTATCAGGCATTTTCTGCACATATTTCACGACAAAGGTGGGGTTGGCATTATTGAAATCGTCCAGCGGAGTATTTATCATACTTGTCGGCACAGTACCCCAAAGGGTAACAGTACACAAGCTGCCTGCCCCGTTATCATTGCCAAGTTTT
>PMIU01000040.1 GCA_003157195.1 Candidatus Nomurabacteria bacterium | reverse complement strand
CAAACCGGCCCGCGCATTGAACGACTTTGGGATCGTTAGGATAGACAATAAGACTAATGTATTGCAGTTTTTCGGTATAGCGAATGTGGTTTTTCTGATGAAGTTTATGGTGAGTGATGTATCGGTATTCGTGTTCGACATAAAAAACCGGATTGGTTTTTTTAATCACGCTCCGGAAGGGGGAGACCAATGCTCTCTTAAATTTATTTTCATGCAGACGGGAAGCTAACATGACCTCAATATTATAACCATTGAGGAAAAGAACATAATTATGTGGGATANNATCCATCACGCAAATTTGTGAGGACCTTGTCATACGGGGGCACGACGTGACGGTCGTCACCGGCCTGCCCAACTATGGGTTCGGGAAAATTCTGGATGGCTACGAGAACAAAAGTTATGAGGAAATCAACGGGGTCAAGATTCATCGCGTCAATTTGAAACCTCGTGGAAATAGCACTTATTCTTTGATTGGCAATTATTTGAGTTTTTGGTATAACTCCAAAAAGTTTTTAAGGCATTTTGACGGGGTATTTGATGTTGTTTATACCATGTCAATGTCTCCTCTTATTTCAGTGGAAGGCGGCGCCATTTTCGCCAAGAAACATCATATCCCCCTTATTATTCACTGTCTTGATCTTTGGCCCGAGAGTGCCGTTGCGGTAGGAAAAGTCCAAGAGGGATCATTCGCTTTCCAGGTTCTTTTGAGATGGTCCAAAAAGATATATTCCTCCGCGGATAAGATTTTGATTTCCTCGCCTTCTTTTGCTTCTTATTTCACCGATTTTTTGAAAATCAGCAAACCTTTGATTTTGGTGCCTCAGCCACCCCTCGTTTCAACCGTTCCGGATATTGGAATCACCTATAAAAATAAAACCAATGTGGTTTATGCTGGAAACATCGGAACTCTGCAAATCATCGAAAATTTTGTTGAGGCCGTCAAGTTCCTTCCCAAAGACAGCGACTTCCATTTGCACGTCATTGGCTCGGGTTCAAACGCCGAAGAAGTTACCGATTTGATTAAAAATGAATCCTTAGGAGATCTGGTGACCTATTATGGCCCCCTTCCTTTCGAAGGAATCCCCGCTTATTTCAAGAACGCCACCGCCTTGATCGTTTCTTTGGCCGAGACCCCTTCACCTGTTTCTAGCACCATCCCCAGCAAGCTTTTGAGCTCTCTCTATTACGGGAAACCCATCCTAGCTTCCATCGGAGGCGACGGGGAGGTCGTGCTTTTAGAAGCTTGCGGCTCGTTCTTTTCTCAAAACGACCCTCTTTCGATTTCCGAAGTCTATAAAGAAATCATGGACACTGACGATGCAACGCTAAAAAGAATGGGAGACAACAATCTCGAGTATTTCAACGATCATTTTACATTCGCTAAAGTAATGGACTTGTTGGAAAGCGAAATAGCATCTTCCAAAAATAAGTGAATTCGTTCACCCTGTTGGTTGATCCCGTATAGATTGAAAAGTCTTTCGTTCGAATTATTGGGGCATAGATTTACGAAATGTTTGTTTTGATCCAAGTGGCTTTCAAAGAAACGCTCAAAAGCACCCTCGCCCGATTCGGCGAGCCAGTTGAGATCCCCTGGGAATAATTCTTGGAGCTTGGTATGCTGGGTTGAAAGAACCGGGGCGCCGCTGGAAATATATTCCAAAACTTTCGAAGGAATCGATTCTTTGTCTAATTTAACCTCATAAGGACGGGGATTGACAAGCAAAGCCGAATTTTCCTCGAAAAGATAGTTTTCGGATTTCGAGAGCTGTCCTAAATAATGAATCCGGGACTCTTTCTCTCCCTGTAAAAGAGGTTTTCCTTGGTGTCCCGCGATGATCAGATCATAATCGGGTTTCGTTTTAAGATAAGCTTTAATGAGGTCTTGAACCCCATAGCGCGGCATCAAAGACCCCGCAAAGAAAATATAACTTCCTTTGGGAAAAGAGGCTTTGCCTTGAGACATTTTTTCAACGATTCCTTCGGTAGCGAGGCTAAGTTTATTTTCGGCATGAAAAGCTTTGACTAGGCCCTCGCTTAAAGCGATTACGCCCGTGGCTTTCTTAACAGAGGCAAAAACGTTCCTAGAAAAATAACGGGAGGCGGAAGAAAGGTTTTTAGGATTATCCGTCAAGATAGCAACCAAAGGGATATTCCATTTTTTCGCTAATTTCGGTGCCGCCTTGGCTAAACTCAGATTCAAAGGGTCATAAACAATACAATTGAATTTCGTAGCAAAACTCTCAGCAATGGTGATCACTTCGGATTTTCGCGAAAAGATCCTCTCGAAATAATCATCTGGATAATCCACATAATGAAATTGATCCGAATTCAAAGCCCGTACCCCTTTCGTGGGGAAGGATATCAATGATAAAACGACGACATTGTCTTTTGTCTGAAGAGCTTTGATAAATTTACTGTGGAAATTTTGATTGGAGGGATTCGAAACATTAAGGCCCATTTTCAAAAAGGCCTCATAATCCTCTTCTTTTAATGCTGTTGTCAAATAAATGATGTTCATTGTTTTAAGAAATCAGCGAAGATTTCCAAATGCTCCTTCGCCATCTTCTCAATTGTGTTATCACGAGCCGTTTGGAGTGCCTCCTGGCGCATTTGATTCGTGATTCCACCATCAATTGTTTTAGTTATATTTTCGGCGTCGTCAAGGCTAAAGACGAAACCATTGACCCCATTTCGAATCAATTTCAAAGCGGAGTTTGAATTTTCGCTTGCAATGACGGGCGTTCCTTGACTCAAGGATTCGTTAACCACATGTCCGTAAATATCTTCTTTCGTCAGGAAAATCGACGCCTCCGCCAAACGGAAGAATTTCAAAATATCCCGATGTTGGACAAAGGGCTTGATGATAACGTTGCTCAAATTGTTATCTTTGATGAATTTTCGGTATTTTTCTTCTTCGCTTCCCTCGCCTATCAAAAGGAGGATCTTTTGAGGATTTATCTTAGTCCAGATGTTAAGAAGCATCATTTCATTTTTCCGGGGAACGAAAGAGCCAACGGAAATAAACGTCTCTTTATTGGGAAGTCCTTCCCGCTCTTTTAAGGAAAAACGTTCTTCGGCGGTGGGACACCCACCGGGAATCTCATTCGAATAAATAGTGGAGTAAGAAAAATATTTTATTTTGGAAACGTCGGCTCCATAGAAAGCCAGGTACTGAGCCGAATGGTTGTCAGGAGCCAGGTACAAAGCGGCTCCACCGATGTATTCATTTTTCAATTTTCTTCGGAATTTGGACTCGTTTATTTTGGCAATTCCGCCATTAATGGCAAAAACATAAGGCATTTTATGACTATGAAGATAGCGTAAAGCTTTCATCTCGGAAAAAGTGCTCCAACCATTGATAACGATAATATCGTATTTGTTTTTTTTGATTTCGTTTTTTACGTCCTCTGAATAATTGTTTGACGATCCAATCTTTAGGCTATGGATGAATTTGCATTTGAAGTTTTCGGCCTTGGAATAATAAAAAGAAAAAGGTCTGTCACTTTCGGTTTTTCTCTCAAATAAAACGGTTAGGTCTAAGAATTTTCCGAGCTCGTTGAAAAAATCAATTTTGTAGGGAGCCGGATGCGAGAAGACCCAAAGGACTTTCATTGTGGTGTTTTGTTTTACGGACACGTCTTTATTCGTTAAACGGAAACATTATAATCTAGTTATGCTTTCGGATTGGAAAGAGTTATTCGATTCCCTAAAAGACCGAGAATATTCCAAATCTCTTCGGGTTTTTTTGGATGCCGAATACTCCGTTCGGACAATTTATCCTCCTCGGGACATGGTTTTCCAGGCTTTTAAATTGACCAGCCCCTCGGATTTGAAAGTCGTTATTATCGGGCAAGATCCTTATCATAATCCGGGGCAGGCTATGGGAATGTCGTTTTCTGTTCCTCGTGGAGTCGACCCTCCGCCATCTTTGATTAACGTTTATAAAGAAATCGAAAGCGATCTTAAAATCAAAATGAATTTTGAGAATGGCGATTTGACCCCCTGGGCCAAACAAGGGGTTCTGCTTCTTAATGCCTATTTAACCGTCAGGGCGGGAGTCCCTCTTTCGCATAAGCGCCCCGAATACGATGAATTCATCCACGACGTCATGGTCTATCTCAATCAGTTAGAACAGCCCATCGTTTTCATGCTTTGGGGGACCTTTGCGAAGAAATTCATCCCCGAAATCTCTAATTCGAAGCATTTGATTTTGACCGCCTCCCATCCTTCTCCGATGGCTGCCAATTACGGGGGTTGGTTTGGAAACAAACATTTCAGTCAATGCAATGAATATCTTTCGAAAAATAACATCGCTTCTATTGACTGGCAAATAAAATAACCTAAACTTATCTCATCCGGAGCTCACTGATGAATGGGCTGAGAGGGACCTTCCTAGGTTCGACGGGACCTGATCCAGGCAATGCTGGCGGAGGTAAATGGTATTTACTGTCCTCCGTATTCAGGTATGGAGGATATTTTTAT
>PMIU01000067.1 GCA_003157195.1 Candidatus Nomurabacteria bacterium | reverse complement strand
TCGCTACGCGTATTATACCAAAAATAAAAAAAAGTGTATAATCAGCGAAATGGAAAAATCCCAAGAACAATTCATCCATCTCCATACCCACAGCCACTATTCCCTCTTGGATGGCCTTTCCAAGCTCGAGGATTTGGTGGATTTAGCGAAAAAGCGAGGCATGCCGGCGCTGGCCATTACCGACCACGGCAATATGTATGGGGCTATTGAATTTTATAAACTGGCAAAAAAGGCCGGCATCAAACCCATCATCGGAGTGGAAGCGTATGTAGCCAACCGCGGCAGAGCCGACAAAGACCCCGGCATAGACAACAAAAGATATCACCTCACTTTGCTCGCCAAAAATATGCAGGGTTATAAAAATCTGATGCGCTTGGTGACGATTTCCCACTTGGAAGGATTTTATTACAAACCCCGCATGGACAAAGAAATATTGAGGAAATATTCCGAGGGCATTATTGCGCTCTCAGGATGCCTTGGCGGAGAACTTTCCCGCGCGCTGGCAAATAAAGACGAAGAGAAAGGAGAAAAAATAATTAAAGAGCATCAAGAAATATTCGGCAAGGAAAATTATTTCTTGGAAATAATGAAACACAGCACAGTGCCGGGCGGCGAAGAGGTGCGAGAAAGTTTGATAAAGTTGAGTAAGAAATTAGATATTCCGCTGGTCGCCACTATTGATTCGCATTATCCTTGTAGTGAAGACAATAAGGCGCACGAAACGCTCTTGGCTATTCAAACCAACTCCGACATCAAAGATGAAAATAAATTTTCCTTCGGTGATGATGATTATTCTTTCGTTAGTACAGAAGAAGCCTTGGAGCTTTTCAAAGACACACCAGAAGCCGTGACCAACACGATGAAGGTTGCCGATGTGTGCAATTTAGAATTGGAGTTGGGGTCTTGGGTCTTCCCCGATTTTAAATTAGACTCTAATATTACCTATGATGAAAAATTGCGGGACTTGACTTATGAAGGTTTTCAAAAAATTGGCGTAGAAAGAACACCGGAAATTATAGAACGCGTAGAATATGAACTCAAGGTTATTTTTGATAAAGGATACTCTCCGTATTTCTTAGTGGTTGGCGACCTTTTGCGCCATGCCAAAGAAAACGGAATCTTAAGCGCAATCAGAGGTTCGGTTGCGGGTTCCATGGTCACTTATCTTTTGGGCATTACAAATATAAACCCAATAGAATACAAACTGCCGTTTGAAAGATTTTTAAATCCATTTCGTCCTTCACCACCCGATATCGATATGGATTACGCCGACAACCGACGCGATGACATGATTGAATATGTAAAACAAAAATACGGCGAAGACAAGGTAGCGCAAATTGGAACTTTCGGTACAATGATGGCACGAGGTGCCGTGCGCGATGTCGCTCGCGCGCTCGCTTACCCATACACTATCGGCGATAGAATTTCCAAAATGATTCCGATGGGTTCCCAAGGCATGCCGATGACCATAGACCACGCAATGGAAATCGTTCCGGAATTGAAAGCGGCCTACAAAATAGAAAAAGATACAAAAGAAATAATAGACTTGGCGAAAAAATTAGAGGGCTGTGTCCGACATATTTCCGTACACGCCGCCGGAGTGGTTATCGCCCCGAAACCAATCTATGAATACATGCCAACCCAGCTCGACCCGAAGGGCGGAAAAATAATCACTCAGTATGATATGTACAGCGCCGAAGATGCCGGACTTTTAAAATTTGATTTCTTGGGAATCAGAAACTTAGCAATTTTAGCCGACGCCATTAGTCTGGTTAAAAAATTCTACAAAGTAGAAGTGGACCTAGAAAAAATCCCGCTTAATGATAAGAAAACTTTTGCTCTCCTCTCGAGCGGCCAAACAGAAGGACTGTTTCAGCTAAATGGTAGCGGTATGACTAGATACTTAAAAGAGTTGAAGCCGACTTCTATCCATGACATCAATGCTATGGTCGCGCTGTATCGTCCCGGACCGATGGAATCCATTCCGGAATACATCAAGCGCAAACATAATCCAAAACTAGTAAAATATCTCGACCCGCGGATGAAAAAGTTTCTCGGCGAATCTTATGGTTTGATCGTTTATCAGGACGACTTACTCTTCTCAGCTATTGAGCTTGCCGGCTATAACTGGGAAGAAGCGGATAAATTCCGCAAAGCCGTCGGCAAGAAAATTCCGGCGGAGATGGCAGCGCAAAGGGAAAAATTCACCAAGGGTATAATCAGTAACGGCCAGACTCCGGAATTTGCGGAAAAACTTTGGAAACTCTTTGAGCCGTTCCAAGCGTACGGATTCGGCAAGGCGCACGCAGCCGCCTACGGCAAAGTCGCCTACGAAACGGCCTATATGAAAGCAAATTATCCGGTGGAATATATGACCGCCATCTTGACCGCGGAATCCGGCGATGTGGAAAAAATCGCAGAGATTATCGAGGAATGCAAGCATATGAAAATTCCGGTTTTGCCGCCGCACATCAATGAAAGTTTCGGGGGCTTCACTTGCTTGTCGGAAAAAACCGGACTGAATGTGGATAGCGAGAACAGAAGCGACAAAATCAGATTTGGACTTTATACTATTAAAAATCTAGGAACGGATATTTCCGATAGTATTATTGCGGAGAGAAAAGAAAATGGCAAATTTACATCCATCACAAATTTTTTGGACCGCATTAAGCATAAAAATTTAAATAAAAAATCAATGGAAGCGCTGATAAAGTCCGGCTGTATGGACGAATGGGGCGACCGCGGAGTATTTTTGGCCAACTTGGAATCAATGCTCGCTTACAACCACGAAGGAAATAAACAAAATGAGAATCAAGTTTCCCTATTCGGGGGAGCCATGGAGGTTAAGGCTCCGGAATTTAAAATGCAAGACGCAGAACCTGCGACTCAAACGGAAAAATTGCTTTGGGAAAAAGAATTATTGGGGCTGTATCTTTCTGGGCATCCGCTAGACCGCTTGCGCGAAAAACTCGAAAAGAGACCGGTGAACATTAAAAAAATAAAGGAAGAATTCGGAAACGGTATGCAGATAGCCATAGCTGGGATAATAGAAAATGCTAGACAAGTCGTCACTAAAAATAACGAAAGAATGGCCTTCTTGAAAATTGCCGACCTAACCGACTCCATAGAAGCCGTCTGTTTCCCGTCTATCTTCAAAGAATGCATAGACATCCTGGTGCCGGAGAAATGCATAGCCCTATCTGGCAAAGTCTCAAATAGAAACGGCGAAAAAAGCATCATCATAGAAGCAGTGAAAGAAATCTAAGAAATTCTACATTGAGGAATCGGTTGCTCGCACATCAAACAGATGATCCGCATCTTTCACCCCTTGCTCTGGAGAAATTTTCTCTGTTTCAACAGCTAAGGCTAAACTCAACATTTCTCTGGCTGTTTTTTGATCAGACATTGAAACTTCTTGAGCTTTATTTTTTATGTAATCAACCGCTTCCTTACGATGAAAAGGGAAAATTTCTTGGGCAGCATGCGGGTCACGAACTGGTCTTTCTAAATTGCTCATAAAAATAAAAAATTAATTATTAAAAATCGACATTGCTTTTTCTTTGCTCTCTCCAAAAATAACCTCGACCGCTTCGGCTACTTTTTTGGACAGCTTTTTTATTATTTCTAGTTCTGGTTTTTTATATTCACCAAGCAGGAAATTTAAGACGGCTTTCTCCCCTTTTGGCTTTTTGACTAC
This sequence comes from Candidatus Nomurabacteria bacterium, assembly GCA_003157195.1. Lineage (GTDB taxonomy): Bacteria > Patescibacteriota > Minisyncoccia > Phycocordibacterales > UBA9973 > UBA9973. Next base: position 7,132 of record PMIU01000067.1, on the reverse strand, counting down.
GCCTTTCGGCGTCGCCGGAGAAATGCCTATTCTGATTCTTAAAAATTCTTCGGATTTTAAATGCTTGATTATAGAACCCAGGCCATTGTGCCCGCCACTTGAGCGATTAAAAGAAATTTTCATTTTCCCCAATGGTAAATCTATATCGTCATAAATCACCACCAAGTCTTTCAGATCTTTCTTGCTTTTCACTAGCGGAGCCACGGCTTTACCGGAATTATTCATAAAAGTGTCCGGCGTGATAAATTTTATCTTGCTGTCTGATAGTTTTTTTTCTATCATCCCAACTAAAATCCGCCCGGTGTTATGCCTAGTGTTTTCGTATTCTTTGCCTGGATTGCCTAAACCGACTACAAGTTTCATGAATACATAATAACACAGAAATTCGATTCATTCCAAGTGTACCCCTACCCGACCTCCCCCTAATGTAGGGGGAGGAGGAAGAAAGGGGTATAATTATTGCAAAACGAATTTCCCCACCCTGTCAAGGACTTTTTGTGTTATATTGTGCAAATGGAACAAATTAAAACTAAGAGTCAGTCGTTTTGGGAACTAGTTCGTTTTGCATTAATAGCACTAATAATAGTTATCCCCATCCGTCTTTTCGTCGCCGAGCCATTTATCGTTTCGGGTTTATCTATGTTCCCCACCTTCAACAATGGGGATTATTTAATTGTGGACAAATTGTCTTATGAATTAGGTTCGCCGAAGCGCGACGATGTGGTCGTCTTTCGCTATCCGGGCGACACTACAAAATTTTTCATAAAGAGAATTATCGGCCTACCAAATGAAACAGTGGACATAAAGGGCAACGACGTAACAATCACGAATGCAGGCCATCCAAATGGTTTTAAACTAGACCAACCTTTTGTTCTAAACCCTGCAAATAATGACACACACCTAGTATTAAAAAGTGATGAGTATTTCGTGATGGGAGACAACAGAAGTGCCAGTTCTGATTCGAGATATTGGGGACCGGTAAAGAGAAATCTCCTGCAAGGGAAGCCGTTTTTGCGTTTATTGCCGATAAACAAAATAGACGTACTGCCAGGCGGTTACAAACAAATATGAAAAATATAAATAAAAACAAAATAACAGATATAACTTCTCCGAAAGGAATGCGAGATTTGATGGGTGATGAGTATTATGGATTTCAGGGATTTTTTGAAAAAGCGCAGGAGGTGGCTGTATATTATGGTTTCAAACCGATCGATACGCCAATAATGGAACACGAAGAAATTTTTACCACTACCATCGGCGAAGGCACAGACATAATAGACAAAGAGATGTATACGCTTAAAACCAAAGGTGGAGACCATTTGGCGCTTCGACCGGAACATACGGCTCCGCTTATGCGAGCCTATATAGAACGTGGAATGCAAACACTACCCCAACCTGTGATGTTCTACCAATACGGCCCGGTCTTCAGACACGACAAACCTCAACGAGGACGCTATCGACAATTTTTCCAGTTTGATTTAGATGTACTCGGAAATGACAAAAGTATTATGGATGCGCTTGTAATTAAAACCGGTATGACTATCTTGGAAGAAGCCGGTGCGTCAAATCTTTCCATTGAAATAAATTCAATCGGCGACAAGGAATGCCGAAATGGGTATATCAAAGAACTGACAAATTATTATAAGAAACATTTGCATCAACTTCCAACTGTCGACCGCGAAAGATTAAAGACAAATCCTCTGCGTATACTGGATTCTAAAGAAGAAAAAACAAAGGAAATAAATATCTCCGCTCCGGACGCAGTATCATTCCTCTGTCCTTCTTGTAAAAAACATTTCAAAGAGGTTTTGGAATATTTGGAAGAAATGGGCATACCATACAACTTAAATAAAAATTTAGTGCGTGGACTTTCGTATTACACGCGGACAGTTTTTGAAGTTTATACAGAGAGTTTGGAAGATGGAGGATTACTAACACAGGTTGCTTCCGGTGGACGCTACGACTACCTGGCGCGTCAATTGGGTGGAAAAAAAGATGTCCCAGCCGTAGGTTTCTCAATGGGGGTAGACAGAATAGTAGAATCACCTTGGTATAAAAAACTTTGTCCCCGTATTCTCAAAAAACCAAAAATTTACTTTATTCAGCTAGGATCAGAAGCAAAATTAAAAAGCTTAAATATTATTGAGATATTGCGCAAGGCGCACATTCCCATCGCCCAATCGCTTTCCAAAGATTCGCTCGGTTCACAGCTCGCCATCGCCGAAAAGCTTTCCATCCCCTATGCCATAATTTTCGGAGTCAAAGAAGCAATTGATGATTCCGTCATCGTGCGCGACATGTCCAACAGATCTCAAGACACTGTTAAGTTAAATAAACTTCTGGAATATTTGAAAGAGCTTAAATAAATATAATGAAAATAATTTTGCAGGCAAACCAAAAACAAAAACCTGCCCGCAACGCTTCGCATAGCGAGACGGGCGGGGAAAAAGTCTTACGGGAAATAGCTGTAGATGTACCTGTTTCAGATATTAAAACAAAGAAAATAAAGAACGTATTGAAAGAAATGTCTCAAGCATTAGCAAGCCAAGACGATGGCGTAGCTATCGCCGCACCCCAAATAGGATACAAGTTGCGGATTTTTTCGGTCTCCGGTAAAATTTTTAGTCCAGACTTTGCCAAAAACAGAGAAGAGAAAATATCCAGTGAAAATAATATTAAAGATTTATATTTCATCAACCCAAAAATTTCCAAACTTTCGCGTGAAAAGGACTGGGTGCCTGAAGGTTGTCTTTCCGTCCGCTGGCTTTATGGTCTGACCTTCAGGTCAAAAAAGGCCACCATTACAGCCTATGATGAAAATGGAAAAAAGTTTACCCGGGGCGCATCAGGGCTCCTAGCGCAGATTTTCCAGCACGAGACAGATCACCTAAACGGCATACTTTTTATAGACCATGCGAAAAATATCAAAGAGGAACTGCCACAAAAGTAGCTTATAGGTTGTAGCTTTTAGCTGATAGCTTTATGAATAAAATTAATTTTGTATTTTGGGGGACACCAGAGGTAGGGAGCGGAACGCTTGAAATATTAAAACAGGCTGGTTTTTTACCGTCACTTATTGTAACTTCACCCGATAAACCTCAAGGCCGAAAAATGCTCATTACTCCATCGCCAGTGAAAGTCTGGGCGATAGAAAATAATATTCCATATATACAACCGGAAAAGTTAGATGAAGAATTTACTAACAAGCTAAAAGCCATCAGCCATCAGCTATTCATAGTCGTCGCCTATGGGAAAATAATGCCAGAAAACATTTTAAACATTACCAAGCTTGGTTCTTTAAATATCCATTATTCTCTACTTCCAAAATACCGCGGGGCTTCCCCGGTAGAATCGGCCATTTTAAATGGAGATACTGAAACGGGTGTGACTATCCAAAAAATGGAATATAAAATGGATTCCGGGCCAATCATTGCGACAGAAAAAACAGAAATATTTCCGGATGAAAAAGCACCCGACTTGCGCAAACGTTTGCTAAAAATCGGCGGAGAGCTTTTAGTAAAAATGTTGAATACACCCGAATGGAAAGAGACACCGCAAGATGAATCAGGCGCGACTTTTTGCAAAAAAATAAAAAAGGAAGATGGACTGATGGATTTAGCTGATAATACAAAAAAGAATTACAATAAATTCAGAGCCTACGCCGCATGGCCCAGAACTTTTTTCTTCCAGAACGGTAAGAGAATTATAATAACTGCTGCTGTGTTGGAAAACGGAGAATTTAAAATCAAAAAAGTCCTACCCGAAGGCAAAAAAGAAATAAAATATGAAGATTTTTTGAAACAAAATTAAAGTTTCTTTGTTGTTGTTATATCGCTATTTTACGCATATGCTAATATTAGCGATAATTACCAAACATTTAAATACACCTATAAACCAAAATGTATTTTGATTTTCCTATCATTTAGAATTTTGTCTACTTCCAAAATTTCTATATGTTTGCGAACGCCGTAAAAATCAGCCACAAAAAGTATCTCCCCTTCACACGGATAAGGATAAATCCAGGCGCTTTTTTGAAACTGGAAAAATCCGAGTTGTTTTAACTTAAATCTGAAGGCATTGCGCGCCTTTTTAAATCTGATTGGAAAATCATACATTACTAAACGCCATTTGCCATCCCAGTTCTTTGGGTTTTTTATTTCAATATCTTCAATTACAAGATTACGTAACTTAGCTTCACCTTTAGGTGTCAATAGATAATGCCTGTTTTTATGATCCTTAATATGTCTCACAAATCTATACCGTCTAAGACCATAAGAAGTTTTGGCAATTTTTTGATTATCGTAAAGTTCCGGTGATAATTTTTCACCCAATGCGATAGAGCAAAGGAAGGTCTCGCTTAGGTTTAATCCCCTATTTGCAACGTTAATAAATTTCTTTAATTTTAATAAGTGTTTCTGTTCAATCATATATCGCTAATTTTAGCATATGCATAATTTAACGACAAGAGAATGTGGAAAATAAATTGCATAATTGCAAAGAATAAAGTATCTTTATTTTGAAAGGGGTGTACCCATGAATTCGCGGCAAGCAGGCGACAACCCGATTCGGGATTATCTGTTTTGTGCGGGGCTGATTACACTAGCTGCCATTGCAGCCATTCTCTGCCCCTCAACTCAGGACCCCGACATTGCGGCAATCCGATTCGCCGTCATCGCAACAGCGGTCGTGTATGACTTGTTTATGGTAGTAGTTTTCGGTATCGTCGGGTTTATTCTACTGTGCGGCCTCGCATACTGCAAAAAAGCCCGATAACCGACTCGTGCGTGACCTCTCTGTGGAGAGGTCACGCATTTATTGTTTAACTAAATAATTAATATTTTGAAGTAAACGGATTTCTTTTAGTCATACCTTTCAGCATTTTTTTGACACTCATGGCTCCTCTTTTAAAGAGTGTTTGTCTTCTGTCTTTATTTTTTTGAATGTCGTTGAATAACGTTTCCTTTACTTCGTCAATCGCGCTATATAAATCTTCGTGGTCGCTCTCGCCATAAAATTTATTACCATCTATCTTTATCATACAACTCGCATGAAAAATCTCGCCTGCTTTGTGGTGATTGGTAGTCTTGGTAACTTCGAAATTTACCATCGCCTCGCCCTTTTTTGCTTCAAGATTAGAGAGCAATTTTTCCAAATTAGTAACTCTCCTGGAGACATAATCTTTAATGGCTTCTGTTAATTCTAAATTTTTACCCTGTAAATTTATTTTCATCCCGTTAGAAATCTAAATTAATTTATAATAAACTATTTCCCGTTTAGTGGATTTCTAGCGGGATTCATAAGTTCATTATAACAGTAAGCTATGATACAATCAAATCATGACAAAACCATTAAAAATAGTCATAATTGGCAACGGATTCGGCGGCATATACACCTTAAAAAATCTACATAAATTTTTCCATAACAACAAGAAAGTTGAGCTTGTTTTAGTGGGCGAAAAAAACTATTTTCTCTTTACTCCCCTCCTGCACGAGGTAGCGACCGGCGGGATAAATCCCGCCAATATCATAGAACCAATTCGAAAAGTTTTAGGATGTTGTTTGGATAAATTTTACTTGGGAAAAGCGGAAACTATAAACACAAAAAATCGTACCGTAAAAGTAGAGAACGACTTTGTTTCTTACGATTATCTCGTTTTAGCCGGAGGCGCAAAAACAAATTTTTATAATATACCCGGAGCAGAGCAATATTCTTTCCCATTGAAATCAATTGACGACGCTATAAAAATAAAAAATCATTGCATCACGCAAATGGAGAGTGCTTCACATATGGAAGACAGAGAAAAAAGAAAGGAAATGCTTAGGTTTGTGGTTGTGGGTGGCGGACCGACCGGAGTGGAACTCGTGGCGGAATTGGAAGAATTGGTCAAAGAAACTTTTTCTCATTATTATTCAAAAGAAGTTATCGAAGATGTTTCTATCGTACTAGTTCAAAGAGGAGAAGAATTGGTACCACAATTCGGGCCTAAGGCCAGAGCAAAAAGCCTGGAAACATTAAAAAAGAAAGGTATTGAGGTCTTGCTCAACACGGCAGTGAAAGAAGTTGGAGCTTCATATGTGATTGTAAATGACGGTCAAAAAATTCTTACAGAAACTGTGGTCTGGGTAGCCGGCATAAAACCGGCAGAAATGAAATTCGATGAACCTGTTTCGATGTCTCCTGACGGCAGGCTGGTAGTGAATGAATGTCTGCAACTGGAAAATCAGAAAGAAATTTTTGCAATTGGGGATATCGCTTTATTCAAACAGGAAAATGTTCCCCTGCCAGCGCTCGCCCAAGTGGCCGAAAAAGAATCTGCCACGGTGGCAAAAAATATAAAACTTTTGATAGAAAATAAAAAACCAAAAAAATTCGTATATAAAAATTCTGGCAACTTGATGTCCCTGGGGCAATGGAAAGCCGTAGGCCAAATAGCCAATTTCACCTTCACGGGACACATAACCTGGTTCATCTGGCGAACAGTCTACCTTTCCAAGCTAATCTCCTTCCGTAAAAAAGTCAGAGTGGCCGTAGACTGGACGATGAACCTCGTTTCCCCGCGCGATATTTCACAATTATAAAATGAAATGGTCGGCAACGTCCTCCGGAGTTGCCGACCACCTTGAGAGGATAGGCCTCTCATCCTTTTTTCTGGAGACGAAGGTAAATTACGCATGCCACCAGAGCGGCGAACACCCCACCGATCAGCCGAATTGTCGTACTGTCCAGCCCGTTGGGCGACGAACTGGAGATGGTAGTCGCCAGGGTTGGCATAACAGCTACGGCCATAAACGCGATAAATCCCACCGCCAGAGTTTGCTCAATTAAATCTGGCGGATTGTCTTTTAAGTTTTTCATTTTACCTCACAAACTCAATTTATTTTTAACACGAAAAACAAAAATAAACAAGGACATTTTCCGCTAGGTCTTGCCTAGCAGAATTTACTTACCCGGCACAAATTTCATTGATATGGAATTCACGCAATGACGGATATTTTTTTCTGTCAGGTGTTCTCCGGTAAACAAATGTCCCAAATGCGCTCCGCACCTAGCACAAGTTATCTCGGTACGCACTCCGTCGGCATCCAAGCTCTTGTGTATTGCGCCTGGTATTTCATCATCAAAACTTGGCCAA
>PMIU01000051.1:3206-3413 GCA_003157195.1 Candidatus Nomurabacteria bacterium | reverse complement strand
AATAAGTCCGATGTTTGGACCTTCGGGTGTATGAATCGGGCAGACTCTGCCGTAGTGCGAAGGGTGTACGTCACGCACTTCGAGGCCGGCGCGTTCACGAGTGAGACCTCCGGGCCCGAGAGCCGAGAGCAATCGCATATTTTCCATTTCGCAAAGAACATTTTCTTGTCCCATAAATTGCGAAAGCTGGTTGGTGGTGAAGAATTC
>PMIU01000051.1:0-3194 GCA_003157195.1 Candidatus Nomurabacteria bacterium | reverse complement strand
CATACCAGTGCGAACTTTTTGCTGGAGTATTTCTCCGACAAAGCGCACACGTCTCTGGCCGAGGTGATCTATATCGTCGGCTTTGGCAAGCGGTGTATTATTTAAAGTAATGATGTGGGCAATAACCGTCGCCAAATCTTCCTTGGAAATAGTTCGACGAGCCATCTCCGCATCCCCCATATCTTTGCTAAATCTCTGGTTAAACCTGAATCGTCCTACTGGAGAAAGGTCATAACGTTCCGCAGTAAACAAAGAATTGATAAATTCTTTCGCGTTGTCCGCCGTGGCCATGTCACCATCTCGCAGACGCTTGTAAATCTCGATATATGCTTCGTTTAGGGTTTTTATTCCATCTTTTGCCAAAGCCGCCTTGATAATTTCTTCCGCAACGGAGTCCTTGCTGAATGCTTTTATTATCTCCCCGTCATTTTCGTAACCCATCGCCCGCAGAAGCGCGGTGGCCGGGAATTTTCTCTTTTTGTCTATTCTGATGTAGATTCCTCCGTCGGACTCCGATTCTATTTCAATCCAAACTCCACGAGCCGGAATAATTTTCGCGCCGAAGTATCTATTACCTTTGCTTTCAGATTCCGTGAAGAAAACTCCAAAACTTCTCGCCAGCTGGGGCACGATGACACGCTCTACGCCGTTGATGATAAAAGTTCCATGGTCGGTCATGAGTGGAAGCTCGGACATGAAAATCTCCTGTTCTTTGACAGTACCTAAAATTTTATTCGTCAACTTTACTCGCGCCTTGAGGAGCCCGTGATAAGAAAGTTTATTTATCTTGGAATTATTTTCGTCGGTTTTGGATTCACTTAAAGAAAAAGAAGTGAATTCCAATTGAAACTTTTTTCCGGAGTAATCAACAATCGGAGAAAATTCTTTAAAGACTTCCCCAATACCAGTTTCCACCAGCCACTTAAAACTTTTTTGTTGAGCCTCGATTAGATTCGGAAACTCCACGAGAGGTTTCTTGTATCGTGAAAAATACTTCTTTGGACGCGATGCATTTTTTTGCATATTTATTTAGCCCAAATAAAAGAAAATAAACGAAAGAAAAACACAGACGAAAAATGCTTTTCTCTAGCTTCTTTAGATTTATTTAGATGATTAAGTTAAAACCCTAGTAATATATACACAGGATTGCATCCGGTACTCAATCAATGAATCTCAAACAGCCTACTCTTTTTTTAATTTTTTGTCAAGCAAGGTTGGGGATTCCTTGCCCTTTTTCCATTCTTCTATTTTTTTATGATTTCCAGAGAGCAAAACCTTAGGCACTTTGTAGTTTTTATTTTTGTATTTCAATATTTCCGGGCGGGTGTAAACCTCGCTTGAGGAGACTCTTTCTTCTTCCAACGATTCATATTTTCCCAAAACACCGGGAATTTGGCGAGAGATCGAATCTATCAAAACCATGGCTGGCAGTTCGCCGCCGGTTAAAACATAGTCCCCTATTGAAAACTTTTTGGTTTTTAGAATTTTATCTATCCTGGCGTCTATGCCTTCATACCTGCCGCAGATTAAAACAATATCAGTATATTTAGAAATCTTTTTTGCAGACGCAGTTGTAAATTTTTCTGCAGTAGGAATAAAATTTATAATTAAAATTTTTGATTTTGAAACTGACCCATCCCCCTGCCCCCTTCCTTTGGGGAAGGGGGTCGAGGGGGTTAGGTTCTTAAACACTTTCTCCACTGCTTTCAAAATAGGCTCAGCGCGCATTACCATACCCGGTCCTCCGCCGTACGGCTTGTCATCCACTGGTCTGTACTTGTTTTTGGGCGCCTTAATGAAATCTCTAGGGTTGTAAAACTTCACTAAAATCTTTTTTTCTTTTAGAGCTCGCCCTAAAATAGATTCTTTTAAATAAGAATCAAACATTTCGGGGAAAATTGTGACAACGTGAAAACGCATTAAATGCCTTTAAGTTCGTCCATTGCTTCGTCTACAGTTTTCATTGTAGGAGCAGCGTGTACGGGCCTGTCTGTCCTCGTGTAGGTCTGGTTTCCTTGGCTACTTTCTGTTCTCTCGGGTCTCATTGAGCCTTCCGGTTCATTGATTTTCAAGTTAACACGAGCGTTATTCTTCATACCAATTATACGCAAAAGAGTGCGTATAGCTTTGGCGGTGTTACCCATTCTTCCGATAATCTTGCCCATGTCGGCAGGGTTGACGGTGAGAGTGATAAGCACACCCATTTCGTCCACAGTGCGATCTATTTTTACATCATTCGGATTGTCTACTAATGCCTTCACTACGTAGTCTAGAAATACTTGATCAGCTTCTTGCATATATATAAAACTATTTTTAATTTCTAATTTGCAGTGTTACGACTTGCTGCATGTCTGTAATTATAACTGACTCTCTGAAAACGGGCAAGCTATTTCTTTGCTTTTAATTCTTTCCTTTTTACAGTTGGCTTTTTCTTTGGCAAAACATTTATTTTCTTGCCTTCAATAATTTTATCGTGCACTAAAAAGTTGTGCATCGTGTCGGAACATTTTGCGCCTTTAGACATCCAAAACTTTATTCTGTCTGCCAATAAATTTTTCTCGCCGGCCTTTGGGTTGTAAGTGCCCAAAATTTCCAGAAACTTTCCGCTCTTGGTACTGTTTTTAGAATCGGTCAAAACCGCCCGAAACGAAGGGTCGTTCTTTCTACCTATTCTCTGAAGTCTTATTTTTAACATGTTCTGAGTCTAGCATAAATTTTTTAAAATACAACCCCTTTAATTATTCCCCTCTTGAGGGGTGGCGCTTGCGCCGGGGTGGATGCATTTAAATTCTTCCACCTCCCCCTAAAGGGTACTCCTCAAGAGGAGAATCAGAAATTCAAACAAAAACTAGAAAAGGCGCCCCCGAGCCTTTCTAGACCCAACGACGCCCTTTGATTTTTCAGCGAGACTCGATCCCCTCCGGATGCGGAATCCTCGGCCGCTTAAAAATGATATCCGGCGACCCTGTGAGATTCTCCCAGAACCTCCGAAGCCCCTTACCACACTGGTCTTTGAGATGGTTCCTGAGGTCCTCCCCAAGGACCTCGTCCATCTCCTCAGCATGAGCCAGCACAACACATGCGCTGGTCTGCTGTTGCACCGACACGACGGTCGGTTGTTGAGGTGCGGTTGGTTGCCCCTCTGCTCGCGCCCTTATTGTCAGTAGCACGAATCAATTACCCCGCGGCAAGCC
>PMIU01000092.1 GCA_003157195.1 Candidatus Nomurabacteria bacterium | reverse complement strand
CGTCTTTTACGGCCAGGGGTATTCCTCCTTTTCTGGTAACAACCACCGGTGTTTCGCAAGCCATAGCCTCAAGAATAACTAATCCCAATGGCTCATCCCAAACGCTCGGCGCTACAAAAACATCCGCCCGGCTGTAAAATTTAACCAGAAAGTTAGTATCGTTNNAATCAAATACTTGACTCCCTTATAAGGCGTCAATTTGCCGGCAAAAACAACCACTTTTTTACCTTTAAGATTAAATTTTCTATCTATGTCATCCGTGTTAATTTTTTTAAACTCTTCAATATCCACTCCTCCGGGAATTACTCTTATTTGATCTCCAAATCCGTCCTTCAAAACCCTGTTCATCCAATCCCTGGTCCAGAAGCTGTTGGGAATTATACGCACGGCTTTGTGTAAGGCTTCGGACGTTAAGAAGGGATATCTCTTGTCTTTTTCCAGAGTCGGCAATTCCGAACCATGAACCGTAACCATGAAGTTGAGTCCGTAAGCAATCTTGACAAATCGGGCAATCCAAGGAAGAGGCATCAAATGATGAACATGAATGATATTTGGTTTAAAGTCGTTAACGGCTTCTATCGTTTTTTGAAAATATGCAAGATAATTGGCGGACAGATCTTCTCCTCCGACCTTTGTATACATTTTGCAATCCGGCCATTCAGGATGACCCGTAAAAGCGATCTTCACGGGCAAATCAACTCTGTACATCTTCACCCCAGTCAAGACTCTGCTCTCGGGAGCCACCATGGCAACCTCATGTCTTTTGGCTACTTCCTTTGCCAGCTCTCTGGCATAAGTTCCCGACCCGGAACCAAATAATGGAAAGGTCTGTAAATACAAAACTTTCATTGTCGGTATTATAGCATAACTGATGTTTTAACAACGTTTTATAGCTCTCGTGAACTATGGAACAAAAACTATCGTAATATATCTAAAGATAAATTAACAAATCAACATCAGCTTAATTTTTCTTTCAAGACTAATGCTATAAATTGAAGAAGTGAAAGTTGGCGCTTCGTACGCCAGGGTTGAATCATTAAACGGAATAGCCATTCCAGACCAATACCTCTAATAAAACTAGGTGCTCTCGGAACTTTACCGCTGATGTAATCAAATGCCCCGCCGACCCCGATTGCAACTTTCACCGGAATTTTGTCTAAATTCTCGTTAATCCAAAACTCCTGTTTCGGTGCACCGAAAGCAACAAATAAAATGTCAATGGAATTTTTCTTGCTAGATTGCCGTATTGTTGAATTATTAAAATGTTGGTTGTTAAGAGCGGTAATGGGGGGAGGATTCCCGACAGCGTCGAGAGAAGGGTTTAAGCGGGTGGCGGGCGCGGGGGACCCCCGTCGAGCACCCGAAGGGAAGGGAGTGACTGAGGATGTCGGACGGGGGTGAAGCCCGACAGGACCCGCCAAAGAGTCATTTGACCACTCTTCTCCGACAAAGGCTACTTTCAGTCCGGGATATTTTTTTCGTAAGCACTCGGATGTCATCTCTGCTACTCCACCCTTGCCTCCGAGAAAGCCCACTGTTATAGGCTTTTCTTCAACCACCTTACAGAGACTTTCTACAAGATCTACGCCGGCAAACCTCTCTTTTAATGGTTTACCCACGAATCTGGCAGCCACCAGTATGCCGATACCGTCCGGCGAAGCTAAATCTGATTTGTTCAGGACATTTTTAAATTTAATATTTTTGTCGGCAAGGACCAAAAATTCCGGATTTGGGGTAACAACAAAGAGTTTTTTTCCGGAGTTTTGAAGATTTTTAACGATATACTCTAGGACTTCCTTTTGGGTGGCATCCGTTATGCCTACTCCCAGTATATTTTTCTTGCCTATCATATTATAATTATTATAAGATTAATAATTTTTCAATATAAATTTCTGAATTGCTATTTTGAATACTTCTTATACTCAAATTTCGTTCTCAATGTCCGTATTTGCCAGGCCAATAATATTATAATTTATTCAGTATTACTCTGACAATACTATAAAACTATTATTTTGTGAAAAATTTGCAGTTTTTAAAATTTTCACGGGCTTCAAAATATTGCCAAAAATAATATAAGACTATTTTTTTGATATACTTCTCTTGTAAAGTTCTATGTTTTCAAGCGCAACTCCCGTTCCCTTGGCAACGCACAGCAACGCATCTTCGGCTACATGACAGGGCACGCCGGTTAATTTAGTCATTAATTTATCAAAATTCTTAATAAGCGATGTCCCACCGCTCATAACCACTCCTTTATCTATGATGTCCGCTGCCAGTTCGGGAGGAGTTTGCTCCAAAACACTCTTAACCGCACCGACAATTTGCAGTAAAATAGGATAAATCGCTTCGTTTATCTGTACTTCCGTTAATTCAATTGTTCTTGGCAAGCCGGTAATCGTATCACGTCCTCTTATTTCCATTTTCGCAGGTTCTTTGGTTTTGTCCTCTTCGACAAGCGCGTTTCCTATGGCAATTTTTATCTCTTCCGCAGTCCTCTCCCCGACCAAAAGATTAAATTTCTTCTTGGTATAATTGGCTATCGCCTCATCAATTTTATTGCCTGCAACCCGGACCGAATTATGAGCTACGACTCCGCCCAGGGAAATAACCGCACATTCGGTTGATCCCCCGCCGGTATCGACAATCATATGTCCCGCAGCCTGGGCAATAGGTATTCTTGCTCCGATTGCGGCCGCCAGCGGTTCTTCAATTAAATAAGCGATTTTGGCTCCGGCTGCCATAGTCGCATCCAAAACTGCACGTCTTTCGACTTGGGTTACTCCGGATGGAATACAGACCATGACCTCGGGCTTGAAAAAACGGGATGGACCGACTGCTTTATCGATAAAATAAGAAAGCATTGCTTCCGTAATTGTATAATCCGCAATTACCCCGTCTCTCAGAGGTCTTAACGCAACTATGTTTCCGGGAGTTCTGCCCAACATTTCT
>PMIU01000094.1 GCA_003157195.1 Candidatus Nomurabacteria bacterium | reverse complement strand
CAAAAACTTAAGAGATTCAAACCCAAAATACCTTGGGGTTAAAGTTGCCGACGGGCAAATAGCCCAATCCGGCTCTATTATCGTCCGCCAGCGCGGTACAGACGTCATGGCTGGTACCAATGTCGGCCTGGGACGCGATCATACCCTCTTTGCCCTGAAACCCGGTACAGTTAAATTCGGCTCAAAGAGAAAAACATCCTTCAATGGAAAGACTGTAGTCAAAAAAGTAGTTAATGTAGTCTAAATAAAAAAATCTCCGTAATGGAGATTTTTTTATTCTTCACCCGCGATGCTTTCATAGAATTCCTTTTCGGCTTCTTGGATTTTTTCATTTTCATCTTTATTTATTTTATAAAGATTTTTCAATTCTTCCAGCTCGATTGTGACTTTGGAAATATCATCTTTTGTCGCCAAAGGTTCTCCCGTGGAGGTAATCATCTTTTTCCTGGAAAGATAAGCAAAAAGTATATTCAACAAGAGTCCAATAATTATTCCGCTCACTAATACAGTTAAATAGTCCATTAAATTTTTTCTACAATTAGTTTAAACGAAGACTTTTTATTTTTTCCCGCCGATGACGGGACAAGTATCTCAATCGGAATATCAAACTCCCCTACTTCTTTTATCGGTTTGGGGAGGATGATGAATTCTTCGGCTATGTCGGCATGATTTTGCTTTTTCATTTCTTCTACGATTTCTTTTTTATGAATTGATTTAAAAAGGCTGCCTTTTTCATTTGCTTTACCTTTAATGGTGATAGCTTTGCCTTTTATCTCTTCCAGATTTTTCATCAAAAGGTCTTCTTGCACTTCCCTCTCTATCTCTATATTTTTCTTTCTTTTTTCGAGAGAAGCCACCGCTTGCGGCGTGGCCAGCTGCGCCAATTTTCTTGGAATTAGAAAATTCATCACGTAGCCATCGTTCACTTCTTTGATGTCGTATTTTCTGCCGACTCTCGGCACATCTTGTAAAAAAATTACTCGCATTTTATTTATTTAGTAATTCAACCGCTTTGTTCAGCTGGGGGTCTATTTTGGCATCGCTATCTTTCTGGGTGATTTCTACCGGATAGTCCGGAGTCAGGCCTTTTTCCGAAATAGAAGTTCCGTTTGGAGTTAGCCATTTTGCTACAGTGATTTTTAGAAGAGTATTTGGAGTTACATTGACGAGCTCCTGCACAGAACCTTTGCCGAAGCTCTGCGAGCCGACAAGCTTGGCTATGCCATTGTCTTGCATGGCTCCGGCCAAGATTTCCGAAGCGGAAGCCGAACCGCCGTCTATTAAAATCACAAATTTTAATTTATCGGTAAATATATTATAGCCTTTGCTTCTGAATATTTCCGGATCTTTTTTGGTACCATAGTCTTCAGTTACGACGGTTTTGCCGTTTGGCAGGAACCAACTCGCCATATCCACAGCTGCATCTAAATAGCCTCCCGGGTTCCCGCGCAAATCAAGCAAGAGCTTGCTGTCTCCCGAATCTACGAATTCCTTCATCGCATTTCGGAAGAGGTCGGCAGAGTTGGCGGAAAAACTGTAAAGCTTGATTACAAAAATTCCATCGGGCCTCTTTTCCGTATCGAGGGTCGGCACATTGATTGTGTCTCTGACTATTTTTATTTCTCGGGGATTTTTTTCTCCATCGCGGAAGATTGTTAATGTGACGGTCGTGCCTTTTTCTCCCCGTATTAATTTAATAGCTTCATCGATGCTCAAATTTGAAGTTACTGTGCTGTCTATCTTCAAAATTTTATCGCCGGGCTTGATGTTGGCTCGATAAGCAGGCGTGTCTTTGAGTGGAGCGATGACTGTGAGCACTTTGTCTTTCATGCCGACTTCCATGCCTATGCCGGTGAAATTACCCGCTATTTCGTCTTGAAACGCCTTGGCCTCGTCAGGGGCGAAAAACACGCTGTATGGGTCGTTTAATGAGCCTACGAGGCCGGAAATAGCCCCATAAACCTTGTCTTGGTCGGATATTTTGGAGATATTCGGAGACTTGTCATTCATCGTATTCCAAACCTTCCAGAAAGGAGAAAAGTCGGCCTGTGTGGCGACTTGAGTTTCTTTATTTGAAATACCTACAACTTTATCTATTTCGGGTCGATTACGATCGCCTATGTAAACTCCGAAAACAAAAAACAAAGCTATAAGCAAAACGGTTAACGCGTAATGTTTTGTTTTATAAAATTTTTCCATCAAAATTATTTTATGTCGTTAAAATTGCTGTTCTCACTGAAATTATCAAAAATTTCTTCTTTATTCTCTTTCATCTTGGAATCTCTGTATAAAAGATAACTGAGAAAAATAAGACCCAACCCCGTCAAAGTATACAAGACATCTTTCCAAGAATTAGGAAAGCCGAGATAAGGCAAGATAGTCACCCAAGTCCCCAAAATCAAAAGTATGCGTGCTTTGCTCATGGATACAGTATACCAACAAGATAAGATTAATGCAAAAGCTTATTTTATAACTTTCTTTTTGTTTTTTTTCGCAACCAAAATCTCCAGATTAGATAAAGGACTAGAAGTAAAATAAGAATGAAGATTAAAATATTATTGGATATAATATTTCCAAAATCCGAAAACAATGCATTGGCAGTCAAATTACTATTTGAATTTACAGTATTATTGTTTTCTGTTTTGGGGGCGCTATTATTTTCAGTGTTTGGATTGTTTGTGTTTAGAACATTTATTCCCTCATTGGTAGTAGTTATGGGGTTGGTGATATTTGTTTGCGCCAAGAGGTGTGTTGTTGGAGAAACGGGTACAGTGAACTGGTGTTCAAAACCTATCGTCGGCGGTGAAGCGTGAGAAACTACGCGGTATATATAAGTTTGTCCCGGTATCAGACCTGTTAGCAAGACAGAGTGGTGCATTACTTTGGTTGGGTCTTCGGTGGTGGCTAACGGATAGCCAAAATAAGGTGGCACCATAACTAAAGTGTACGGTCCGTCAGAAACCAAACCATAAACAACCTGACTCGTTGATAGTTTATTTGTGTCCCACTTTATTGTAACTGTGGCAGTTTCTCCTTCATTTAAAGTATTATTTACTTGTTCATTGGAGATAACGAGAATTATTGGTGCGCCCCCTCCTCCACCTCCCCCGCTAGTACCAGAAATATTTTCATTATTGGGCGGATTGTCATTTCCTCCCCCCGTGTTGTTTTCATCTCCAATATCAGTATTGCCACAATTTTTATCTCCCCCGCTAAAACCAACACATAAATCAAAACCGAGTGTCTTGTTTTGTATATTGTTGTCAGTATTACTATCAAATACAACATTAAATGAATAAGTGGTATTAGCGCCGTCAGAAAGTGACGAGAGCGGAACTTCTCCTGCTCGAAGAAATGTACCAAGTTTATCGTTATATAAAATTGTATCCCCTTCTTTAATTACCAAATTAAGTTTATCTCCAAGACCATTTTCATCGAGCGCATTTATCGCTTCAACAATTACATTTTGTGATGTGCCTGAATTGTTTGCAACTAAAACAGTGCGAATTACCGCATTTCCCGGCGCGAAATTAGCTTCATTAAAAAGAGGAGTGGCGCTGAAATTTACGGTCAAAGGAGTAACATTATTAACAGCCAAAGCCATACCAGCAAAACTGCCTGACATTATTAGCAGTATTGCGAGATATATTAATTTTTTGAAAATACTATTCATCATATTTTTATTCACTTGGTGGTGTTTCAACTGCTGGTGAGGCAGATTCCGCTGGGGTTGATTCGACAGATGGAGCAGGTTCGACAACTGGCTCTTGTTCAACAACGGATGTTTCGGTAGTTATTTCTGGTTCGTCTACTGTTTGTTCTTCTGTGTCAGATGATATTGTTCCACCACTTTCTAAAGTTTGAACTTGAGCAGTGGGATCCTCTTCATTTATATTTCCTTCCATTTCATTTGGTCCGTCGGGAGTCGGCACTGGATCAACCCAATCTCCAACACCATCTGGAATCCTAGCATAAGAATATCCTTTTGGTTTTTGGGTTGTATATGTGTATTCATCAAGTTTATCAATACCACCCGTATCATACAAACGAACTGTATCACCACTATTATTTAAGGCTGTTCCGTCGCTTAATAAAAGTGTAATCCAACCTTTTGAAGAGATATTTGTCAATCCACCATATGGCACGGCCGTGTTTGAACCACCCGTCGTTGTTGTAATTGTGTATTTTCGCTCAGTAGAACTACTCATTTCAGAAACTTGCCAACCTGCGACATCGATGGACATATTGCTATTATTATAAAGTTCAATGAATTCTCTATTTGCTGGAGCGGGAGAACTTGTGCTTGGATTTGCGAGAATTTCATTTAAGACCACTGCCTTGCCAATTTTTATTGAACCTAATTTCTCTTTTGCGCTTGAAAAACCACTGGACGAGTTTGGTAAATTATCTTGCCAGGCTATGTAATTCCATTTAAAAAAACATGTTTTGCCGAAGATACTCGGAGGAGTATTTGAATTAATTGTAAAGTTAAAGTTCCACGTGGTATTTGTTGTCGCAAGCACAGTCGTTGTAAAATCCTTTATTAATCCAGTATAAGTCGTTGTCGGGCTAGTGGCGGTCATCGTTACATAATCACAAGCCGAAACATCATTTCCTGATAATGTTGTATTGGCTATATATTGAGAATTTAAACTGCCAGTATTTGATATGTCTATAGAAGTAGAAACAACATCTGTCGGATATACTAGACCAGAAGAATAAGTATTTGTGTTATTTAGAGAAAAATCTAAAGTTCCCGCCGTAAAAATATTATCAACCGAACTTTTAGTATCTCTGAAATAAGCATTCGTTGCGCCAATACTAAAATTGAAAGTTCCTAAACTCAAAAGAAGAGCGGAAGCAACAAAAATCTTATTTTTTTGTAATTTAAAATTAAACATTTTTTTCTATATTATTTTCTTCTTTTTTCTTCGCTTGTATTTTCTTTATTTCGTCAATTATTTTTTTCGCTTCATCATAGACAATAAAAATAGCTGGTAAAACAATTACAATAACCATCCCAAGCGGTTTGCGGATAAAATCAATTATATATCCCACAAAAGGAACAGTAAATAAAACCTTGCCATGGATATCGCTCTCCCGAATTTCAGTACTATCTGGAGAGTTATTGGCGTCGCCTTTGGTGGTAAAAAGCAACACTCCTTCTACTGCTCGACTCGAAACGATGCGATGAGTCGTGGGAATATTTTTTGCTGTATCTTTTCCAAAAGTAATAATATCGCCAATTTTGTATTGAGCTTCCGGTTCGATGATTACCACTCCGCCAGTGTGAATCGCTGGTTCCATAGAGCCGGAAAGAACCGCAAAAATTTTCGGCGCATTTTTGACCGGTAAAATAGACCACACGAGCAATATCGCAACCAAAATAAATATGGTATATATTATAACTTCAAAAATTTTATAAATTTTTTTCATTTAATTTCAGACCTCCACACTCTCCGCCAATTTTTGACGGAGAGAAGCAAGACTGAATTAATGGACTTGTTCTGCGTTGAACTGCAAGTCAAGAGTAGCGGTTTTTCCTTGCCACTCGTTGCCTAAACTTGTCGGCATGACAAATTGAACTTGAATCGTCGCGTGTTGCCCCGGATGCAAAACATGGTTTGCTGGCGACAATAAATCAGCGTTGTTGAGCAAAGCCAAACCATCCATGCCAAATCCTGTTTGCACGCCGTTTGGATCGTCAGAAGTGCCAGCGATACCTCCGTATGTCCAGCCGGTCAATTGGTGCAAAAGGCCGGAAGGATCATTAACATTGACCGCGCTGACAGTCAGAGTTCCGATATCCAAGGTGCTGTCATTTTCAATCCTAACCCATTTTCTGACAAGATCGCCAGGTTTAAGATTACTGAAATCCACTTGCGCCATCCAATCCACATTCATATTTCTGATATGCAGAGTTCCTGCGCTGAATG
The DNA here is from genome assembly GCA_003157195.1 of Candidatus Nomurabacteria bacterium. Lineage (GTDB taxonomy): Bacteria > Patescibacteriota > Minisyncoccia > Phycocordibacterales > UBA9973 > UBA9973. The sequence continues at coordinate 1,763 of PMIU01000094.1, read as the reverse complement.
TGTTGCCGCTAGAAGTTGCAGTAGAAGTGAAATAAGCACGAGTTATACCAACCACCGCAGTTGATACTACAACAATAACAGCCAAGCTAAGAATAATTTTTTTCATAACAGTAAATTGTTAATTAATTAATTTAAAAACTCGTATCATTCGTCTGCAACATTGTCGCATTCAAACTGACAGAAATACCGGCCCCTTGATATTCATTAGTTGTAGTCGGATCTAATTCCAATTTCAATACAACAGCATGAGTAGCAGCGCCTGCTGGCCATAACACAGGAGCGCCGTTGTAACCATTTTCAAACTTTAATGTAACCAACGAAAGTCCGTATACTGTTGGAGCATAAACACCGGCACTAACCTGATAAACACCTCTGTCCGCTAGAGCGGCTGCAGTTTTTGCGGTGTTATCAGCTCCGGAATAACTATCGATAACATGTTGTGCCCACCAACCTTGAACTGGAATACCATCAGTTACGCCCGAAGTAACAATTAAATGTCTAGCAAAATCATGTTCATTGACTAGTCCAGCACCGCCACTCGTGAGTGCATAAGTTGTATTTAATTTTACAAAACCGTCTATACTGCCTGCATTTGAGTAATTCAATGTTTGTGGACCAACTTCTATACCTGGAGCCATATTGGCAATCGTAAATACAGTGTGATTTGTTGGATCACCCGCGCTCAGAGATAAATTCATTGTCCCCGCAGCAAATGTGTTGCCTGTTGATGTTGCGCTAGAAGTGAAATATGCTCGGGTTGCGCCCACTACTATGGTTCCCACAATTGCCATTATCGCTAAACTTAAAATAATTTTTTTCATGTGATTATTTAATGATTTAATTTATAATATTCTTGTTTTTACTAACTCTTTCGACCTTTATTTATAATTTGTAATAATTACACATTAAAATATATTGTTGTCAATGTCAATAGAATAAGTGCATATCATTGTGGATAAAAAAAGTTATAATTTATATAGATAATATGGAAAAAGTATTTTATTTTTATTTAAAATACTCAGGAGTATTTATTGACATCCAATCCAAAAGTTGGCGCATTACGGACGATGCTCCCACGCTGTTTGTATTTGGTCCGGCTTCCATCATTATGGCAAACGCATATTTGGGATTTTGATATGGGAAGAAACCGATGACCCAAGAGTTCACTTTGTTTTTGGCGACACCGAGCTGGGCAGTACCGGTCTTGGCGGCCACTTGCACATAAGGCACATTGAGTCCGACCGCTGTCCCGGTGGAAACCGCTTCTCGCATCCCCTCTTGCACGATATCAAAATAACTTTTTTGCAAATTTATAACCGTAATTTGGTTTTCTTTTATTGTGTCTCCCAGAATCAAATGCGGAGTCATAAGTTTGACTTCATTCCCGATAGCTGCCACCGCGCGAACCATTTCCATCGGAGTTACTTGGAAGCCATACTGACCGATAGCGGTGTGATATGTGTCTCCAATACGCCAAGTAGGATCACTTTTAAAATTCACTGCTTTCCATTCCGGGCTTGGTATGGTGCCTTGTTTCTCTCCTGGTAAATCAATGCCGGTTGGGTCTCCAAAGCCGAAAAGTCTGGCATACTTTTCCAAGTTGGCAATGCCGAGACCTTTTTGATTTAGATATCCTCCCCCGATTTCATAAAAATAAACGTCACATGAAACAGCTATTGCCTGCATCATATTCACCCAGCCATTTGCTTTCCAGTCTTTAAAAACCGTTTTTTGGTCCGGGAAATATGGGTTGGGAATTGAAA
>PMIU01000002.1 GCA_003157195.1 Candidatus Nomurabacteria bacterium | reverse complement strand
CAAAAATGAACCCTTGTGGATGAAAGAATTTAGACTCAAAGCTTTGAAAATTTTTAAACAGAAAAAAATACCTTCATTCGGACCTGATCTTTCCAAATTAAATTTTGACAAATTATGTTTTTATAACAGTCCGTCAAATAATAAGTTCCGCAAATGGGCGGATGTCCCGAAAGATATTTTGGATACCTACAATAAAATCGGCGTTCCGGAAGCAGAGAAAAAGTTTCTGGCGGGTGTTGAAGCGCAATATGATTCGGAAGTAATCTATTCGAATTTAAAAAATCATTGGGAAAAACTCGGAGTTATTTTTACGGATATGGATACCGCCGTCAAAAAATATCCGGAACTTGTTCGGAAATATCTAGGAACACTGGTTCCCGTAGATGATAATAAATTTTCGGCTTTAAATTCCGCGGTTTGGAGCGGCGGCAGTTTTATTTATGTTCCGAAGGGGGTCAGTGTACCTATTCCGCTTCAAGCCTATTTCCGGATTAATGCCAAAGCAGTCGGACAATTTGAAAGAACAATTATTGTAGCCGAGGAAGGAAGTTTTGTTCATTATATTGAGGGTTGTTCGGCGCCGATTTATACCAATGATTCTTTGCATGCGGCAGTGGTTGAAGTTTTTGTAAAAAAGGGTGCCAGGGTCAGGTACACCTCAATCCAGAATTGGAGCGGGTCCGTCTATAACCTTGTAACAAAGCGGATGTTAATCGAAGAAAACGGAATAGGCGAATGGGTTGACGGAAATTTAGGATCAAAGGTCAACATGAAATATCCGGCCATGATTTTGAAGGGGAAAGGGGCCCGCGGGGAGTTATTATCCTTAGCCTATGCGGGAAAAAATCAGTATCAGGATACGGGAGGAAAAGCGATTCATCTGGCTCCCAATACAACCAGCACTCTTATCTCTAAATCGGTCAGCAAGAATGGTGGAAGAGCAAGTTATCGCGGATTAGTTAAAATTGCCAAGGGGGCCAAAGGCAGTAGCTCGCATGTTAGATGTGATGCCTTACTTTTGGACGATAAATCAAGATCCGATACTTATCCCGTCAATGATGTTCAAGAGCAGGATGTGATATTGGGACACGAGGCGTCGGTATCAAAAGTAGGAGAACAACAGCTTTTTTATCTGATGTCGCGGGGATTAGATGAAATCCAAGCCACGTCATTAATCGTCAATGGTTTTATTGAGCCGATTGTTAAAGAGTTGCCCTTGGAATATGCGGTTGAATTAAACCGCCTAATCAATCTTTCAATGGAAGGAGCCATCGCATGAAAAATATTATTATCAAAAAAAATGAAAATTTAGTTTTACCTGTGATCTGGCGTGGTAAAAAAAAAGAGATTAGTTACAATATTAAACTTGCAGGAGTTGGTTCAAGTCTGACGTTTCTAATGCTGCTTTTGGGAAAAAAAGAAGACAAAGTAAAAATTCGAGTGAACGTCGATCATCAAAATATTGAAACAAAAAGTAAGGTAATTGTGAAAGGCATAATTGATGACAGCGCAAATGTTGATTTTAACGGTTTGGTAAAAATAGAGAAGGGCAGCAAGGGCTCCAATGCTTGGCTAAGCGCGAATTTACTGCTATTATCGGATAGAGTTATAGGCCGCGCTGTTCCTGACTTAGAGATTTTGGAAAATGATGTAAAAGCCGGACACGCGACTACTATAGGAAAAATAAATGATGCGGAATTATATTATTTAATGTCCCGCGGTTTGTCTAAGGCAAAAGCGACAGATTTAATTGTTCAAGGATTTTTAAACGGATTTTTAGATTATGAAAAATAATTTCAAAAAAGATTTTCCGATTTTTAAAAACCACCCGAAGCTTACCTATTTGGATAATGCAGCCACTACACAGAAACCAAAATTGGTGATTGATGCGGTGACAAATTTTTACTCTAATTATAATAGTAATGTCCACCGCGGGGTCTATGATTTGAGTTTCAAGGCGACGGAGATTTATGAAGGAGTAAGAGTTAAGGTTGCGAATTTTATTAACGCAAAAGATTCAGCGGAAATAGTTTTTACAGGCAATACGACAGAGGCAATTAATTTGGTGGCTTGGGGATATGCGAAGAAAAATTTAAAAAGAGGAGACGTCGTAATCTTGAGCGAAATGGAGCACAATTCCAACATTGTTCCTTGGATTCGTTTGAAAGAAGAATTTGGAATAAAGATATTCTATTTACCGATTGATAAGAACTTTGAGTTGGATTACGAAGCGCTATTTAATGCAGGTTTGGATCTTAAAAAAGTTAAAATAATTTCTCTGACTCAGGCCTCAAATGTTCTAGGAACAATCAATCCTTTGGAAAAAATTATTCCGGTTCTCAAGAAGAAATGTTCGAATGCGAAGTTCTTAATCGATGCGGCGCAATCGGTTGTCCATATAAAAGTTGATGTTCAAAAATTAGGTTGTGATTTTCTGGTTTTTTCTGCTCATAAAATATACGGGCCGTCGGGAATTGGCGTGCTGTGGGCTAAGCAGGAATTATTGGAGGAAATGGAGCCGATTTTTAGCGGCGGAAATATGGTTGAGAAAGTTACTAAGGAAAAGGCAATTTTTGCTCCGCCTCCGGCAAAATTTGAAGCCGGAACAGGAAAAATGGAGGCGGTGGCAGGCCTGGGTGCGGCCATTGACTATATTAATTCAATCGGATTTAAGAAAATCATTAGCTTGGATCAAGAATTAACAGAATACGGACTTAAGACTTTAAATAAAATAAAAGGGATTAAAATTTACGGAAGCAAAAAAAGTAAAAACAGACTGCCGATTTTCACTTTTAATATTTTAAATCTTCATCCGCATGATGTCTCGGAAATATTAAATCGTAATCAAATTTGCGTCCGTGCCGGCCATCATTGCGCTCATGTTTTACTGCAATCTCTTAATACAGCTGGTACCTTACGGGCGTCGCTTTCTATTTATAATTCAACCGAAGACATTGATAANNGAGAAATAATTTTGGAGCACTGGCAAAATCCGCAAAATTACGGGAGGATCAAGGATCCAGATATTGATGTGTCGCAAATCAATCCGACTTGCGGAGACAAAATAAAATTAACCGGGAAAATCAAAAACGGAAAACTCACGGAAGTGGCCTTCGAAGGGGAAGGCTGCGCTATTTCCAAAGCTTCGGCATCTTTATTTACACAGCAGATAAAAAATATGCCGATTACAAAAATCAAAAAACTTAAAAATGAAGATGTTCTTAAAAATCTTCCTGCTTCAATTACGGCGGCCCGCCACAACTGCGCCCTACTTTGTTTTAATGCACTACGAAAAGGATTAAAATAAATTAATTTTTCTCCCAGGCTTTTTGGGCGGAGAGGGATTCGGTCTTTGATAAAATGTTTACAATTAATCCCATTTGGACCGAGACGAAACTGCCTATTCTTACTTTCCCATCGGTAATCATCGCGTACCCTGTTTCATTGCCCGGATATTGAATCAGAGCTTTTTTGCCTTCAATTTTAATTACTTTTCCCGGTACCGCAATACACATATTCACTCTTATTCTACCATTTTTTTATTTTGAAATTTCTGTTATCATAGATTAGTCGTGGAACACAAAAAATTAGTCGTCGGTTGGTTTTCCTTTACCTGCTGTGAAGATAGCACGATTGTTTTAACGGAACTTCTGAACGACCACTTGGATGAATGGAAAAAANNAGCACATAAGAGTTCTGAAAACCAAAAACGACATGGCCAATTTAGACGTAGCCTTTATCGAAGGGGCGGCTTCATCGGAAAAGCATGAAGAAGAAATGAAAAAAATCCGCGGGAATGCCAAATACGTAGTAGCTATCGGCGCTTGCGCCTGTACGGGCATGCCCTCGGCCAGCAGGAACTCATTTGCCGATAAAGAGTTAAACGACAAAATTCAGTGGTATATTAAGACCTTCAATTACGGGCAAAAAGTTAAGAAGCTGGACGAAGTCATAAAAGTAGA
>PMIU01000037.1 GCA_003157195.1 Candidatus Nomurabacteria bacterium | reverse complement strand
GTAACCATATCTGGTTTTTTAATGGCGAAGAAGCCGAGCAAGACTCCGCTTAAGATAATCAAAGTCGCAAAGAAGTAATTACCAAAAATGATTGCGGCAATGGAACTGGTGACCACAATAATGCCAAGAGCCCAAAACCAATCCGAGCTACGCTCCTTCTCTTCATATTCTAGAGCAGACCAAGACAATTTTTGATTCATGCTATAATCCGGTTAGTAGATTTTGGCGACGCGCAAAGCGCAAAATTAAAAATATCGCCAAAATTCACTACCGGATATAATTATACCAACAACATATGTACGAAGCAATTAAAAACTTCAATCAGCAATTTTTGTACGAGCCGGAAATCGTAGGAGAGGAGAACTTAATGAAGGCTTCCAGTTTTATTGTCGTTGGTATGGGCGGGTCTGCTTTGGCGGCCAAACTTTTAAAAACCTGGAAAATAGAACTTGATATTATTATTCGTACTGATTATGGCCTGCCGGAAATGTCCATCGAAGAATTAAAAAATAAACTCATCATTTTGAGTTCTTATTCCGGCAACACTGAAGAGGTGATTGACGCCTTCGGCAAAGCTAAAGAGCAAAATTTAAATATGGCAGTAATTGCAACCGGTGGGGAGTTGCTGTCGCTCGCTAAAGAAAACAATACTCCATACATAGAATTGCCGGATATGAAAACTCAGCCTCGCTTGGCGCTCGGTTTATCTCTCAAAGCATTCTTGAAGTTTATGGGAGAAGAAAGTGAACTCAAAAAAATAACCGAGCTAGCGACGACATTGAACCCGGCAGACTCAGAAGAAAAAGGAAAAACACTGGCAGAAAAAATAAAAAACTATATTCCCATCATATACTCCTCAACCAACAATTCATCGATAGCTTATAACTGGAAAATAAAACTAAACGAGAGCGCCAAGATTCCGGCCTTCTACAATGTCTTTCCAGAATTAAATCACAACGAAATGGAAGGTTTCGATATTAGAGACACAACTCGTGAATTGAGCAGTAGATTTTGTTTTATTATTCTAAAAGACGAAAAAGATAATTCGGAAATTTTTAAAAGAATGGAAGTTTTAGAGAAATTACTTAAAGACAGAAATTTTCAAGTTGAAATACTTAAACTTGGAGGAAAAGATACCTGGCATAAAATTTTCTCTTCACTTATTCTTGCCGATTGGGTTTCTTATTATACAGCGCTAGGATATGAACAAGATCCGGAGCAAATACCGATGGTTGAAGAATTTAAAAAACTTATTTTAGAATAAAATTTTTAAGTAATACCACTCGTATTATTTTTTTCTTCTATATTCTGCTCGACGTCTTGTTTCACCTCGGATATGTTTATTGTTTCTTTCATCTGTTCGAGCTCACTATCCAACTTGGCAATTCCAATTTTAGTATGTATTTCTTCAATCATTTGCAGAATTTTTGTAATTTCTTGTTCGGCGCGGACGTTTATTTCAAAATCCATTTGTTGGCGAACTTCACTTATTCTCTCCTCTTGGTTTTGACTGATGAGAATGACAATAGACAGGACGATGGAAAATAATTGTACCAGCGTTACCAGCCAGACAAATGGATACAGATCAAAAGGATTTATGCCGGGGATTAAACCGAGATTTATAATTATCCACAAGACAATAAATATAAGCACCAGAATTAAAAACCTCAAAGTGCCGAAAGACTTGGTTAAAAATTTCGCCAAGGCATCAGTCCATTTTTCTTCAAACTCAATGTATGATTCTATGCTTTTGTTTAAAAAGTTTCGCTTGGGCTTTTCTTTTTGAATATCTGTCATATGCCATTATAGCATTTTTAAGCTAATTTTTTTTATTCATTAGTATCATCATCTTTGTAATCTCCAGTACTGTTGTCTTTATGATTACTATCGCTAGTATTGGTTTGATTATTAGTTCTATTTTCCTCGTCCTCGTTTTCGTTGTCTTCAGGGTCCATAATAAGAATTATATACTATAATTTTTGCGGTGTCTGAGGGTTCAGTACTAACGAGTGCAACCCCAGTAAGGATATTCTAGCACAGTTCAGTGACTAAATTTAATGCCTCCGAGTCACTATCCCAAATTCACGGATAAGACAAATAAGACATTCTAAGGGGGTGTTTTGCCCCTGTCTCATTTCACCAACTTCAGGAGATCCTCTTCCTTCTCGTAGGCTCTTAAACGTCCATTTAGCATACCTAAACGATAATTCACACCATTAGACATCAATCGCCAATTGGTGCTTTCGAGTGTCTTTTTCATGAGTTTTTGAATAGTAAGGATACTAGACCGTTCATCCCGTTTATCGTCGCCATCGTAGACAATAAATGGGACAAACACATCACGACCGGTTTCGGGATCCTTCATATGAAACTTTACATATTTATTCTTCTCAAGTAATGGCACAAGTAATTCTTCAAGTTGCAGAATGGTTAGCTTTTTTAACTGAGCGATTTTATCATAAAGTTCTTTATTCTTATCTTTCTCTTTCCATTCATTCACTAATTTGCCCATACTGACATTAATTTCCCAGCGATTATACAAAAAGACAACTTCTATGCCGTACAGTTTCACCCGGAAAAATCCGGAGAATGGGGGCTTAAATTATTAGCTAACTTCTGCGATTTATGATTATTATTCCTGCTATAGATATTTTTGATGGAAAATGTGTGCGTCTCACACAAGGTGATTTCAATCGTTCAAAAATGTATGACGAAAATCCTATTGCTGTAGCGCAAGAATTTGAGAGGCAAGGGGCACAATTCCTACACATCATTGACTTAGAGGGTGCTAAAGAAAGACGTCCAATGAACAAGGACGCTATTTTGGCTATAGTAAAAGCCGTTCAAATTCCAATTCAAGTTGGAGGTGGTATTCGTTCTTATGACGATGTAAAAGCCTATTTGGAAAATGGAGTCAGTAGAATTATCTTAAGTTCTATCGTTATTGAAAATCCAAAAATGCTAGAGAAGCTGGTGAAGGAATTTGGAGGCTCAAAAATAGTTTTTTCGCTTGATATAAGAGATGGTCAATTTGCCAGCGCTGGCTGGAAAGATTTAGAAAAGAAATCTGTTGCCGATATTATTGAGTTTATAAAAACAATAGGAATAGAAACTATTGTTGTGACGGATATTGCCAAGGATGGAATGCTAGAGGGGCCTAATTTTGGCTTAATGAGACAGATGCTGAACGAGAAGTTTGAGATTATTACTGCCGGAGGTGTTTCTTCGACTTCTGACCTATTAGAACTTAAAAAAATAGGAGTGAAAAGTGTTATTATTGGCAAAGCTCTTTACGAGGGAAAGGTAAATCTACAAGAAGCCATTAGTCTTACTAAACCTCTCTCAAATCTAACCAAACGGATTATTCCTTGCTTAGATGTAAAAGATGGGAAGGTCGTTAAAGGTATCCGTTTTCGTGACCACGTCGTAATTGGAGATATTGTTGAACTTGCCAAGCGTTATAGTAGCCAAGGAGCTGATGAATTAGTCTTCTATGACATTACTGCCAGCACGGAAGCAAGAACTGTATCAATTGATTGGATAAAAAAGATAGCTCAGGTAATCAATATCCCATTCTGTGTGGCGTGTGGTATTAGTTCCGTCAATGATGCGCGAAGAATTTTACAAAGCGGCGCAGATAAAATTTCTATTAATTCACCAGCGCTGGAAAATCCAGATCTTATTAATGACTTGGTTAGAGAATTTGGCTCTCAGGCTGTTGTAGTTGGAATAGATAGCCTAAAAGAAGGTAACGATTATTTTGTAAAACAATACACTGGTGATCCAGCCAAAACTCAACGAACAAAATGGCTCACTTTTGATTGGGCGCTAGAAGTTCAAAAACGTGGTGCTGGTGAAATAGTGCTTAATTGCATGAATCAAGATGGCACACGCAACGGCTACGATATTGATCAGCTTAATGTGTTATCTAAATTACTCACCATACCCGTGGTCGCATCGGGCGGAGCAGGTTCAGCTGAAGATTTTATAAAAGTTTTTCAGGAAACTAATGTCGACGCAGGATTAGCCGCAAGTATTTTTCACAGTGGGCATGTGTTAATTCCTGACTTAAAGAAAGTACTCCAACAAAATAATATATCAGTTCGTCTGTTTAACTAGTTACCAACTGGACTTCTAAAGCGTTCAGCGTCATCCAATGGTATGTGGACGACATCGACGCCGTTATTAAGGCCGCCAAACATTTCAAATATGAGGATTCTGAAGCAAGTTACGCTTTCAACCGAATCTCAGACTTACCTGAATCCAAATCAAAACTGAAGCGAGCCATCAAAGAGCGCATTCAGCTCTTGTGTGCCTCATACATATCGCTGGCCTCTTTCTTGCCTGACGAGGATGCCGAATATCTGCTTGGCTTGCATGGAGAACAAAAGAAAAAACGATCAATCAAAATACTGATGCGAATGATGAAAGAAATGGACAAGTTTGAAAAGGAAATACGGAACTTTGACCCCTTTGAGTTACCAACACCTACCACTCGGGACACTCTGGACTCCTAGGGCGAGTTGCGTCATTCCTTGTAGTGTATGAACCATACACAAACACAAGCGCCATTAGGGACTACGGCCAAAGTAGTAGTCCCCATAAAGGTAAAGTACTGCCTTTACGCGAGAAAAAGTACAGAATCGGAGGAGCGCCAAGTGTTGTCCATCGACAGCCAGATCAAGGAAATGCTCCAACTTGCCGAGCGTGAGGGCTTGGAGATCGTAACCATGAAGCGTGAGAGTCATTCAGCGAAAGAGACAGGCCAGCGTCCAGTCTTCAACGAGATCATTGAGGAACTGCGAGCCGGAAAATTCAACGGTATCCTGACATGGGCACCCGATCGTATCAGTCGTAACGCGGGTGATCTTGGAAAGATTGTTGATCTCATGGATGCAGGAAAGCTGCACCAGATACGAACCTTCGGGCAGACGTTTGGAAACAATCCGAACGAGAAATTCCTGCTCATGATTTTAGGAAGCCAAGCGAAACTTGAAAACGACAACCGAGGCATCAATGTGAAGCGCGGACTGCGGACAAGAGTGGAGATGGGGTTATGGCCGGGAATGGCACCGCTTGGGTATCTGAATCAGAAGATGCTTGATCGGAAATGCCAGATCGCCATCGACCCTGACCGCGCCCCGATCGTCAGAAAAATGTTTGAGAAAGTGGCGTATGAAGGATGGAGCGGACGAAAAGTTTACAACTGGCTTAGATTTGATCTAAATTTTTATACCCGAGGCAATAAGCCACTAACACTTTCGGGAGTATACCGAATATTTAACATGCCCATCTACTACGGACCATTCGAGTATCCGAGAGACTCAGGTAACTGGTATGACGGCAAGCATGAGCCGATCATCACAAAAGAGTTGTATGAGAAAGCGCAGGAACAATTGAAGCGAGACAAAATTGTGCGAGAGAATCGAGAGTTCGCCTTTACCAAATTATTTACTTGCGGACTGTGTGGCTCGGGCATCACGGCTCAAGAGAAATACAAGGAACTGAAAGATGGTACGAATGCCAAGTACGTCTACTACTCCTGTTCGAAGGCGAGGGATCGGAATTGTAAGAACAAGTATATCCGTGAGGAAGAATTAATTGAGGAACTTTTCAAAGTCATCGACAAGGTCAGTATCAACGAGCTAGGGATGCGAATGAAACTCGAAGAAGAAATCAAACGATTCAATCGATTGCAACGGCTTGCGACTAAAGGCACGCCGAAATATTCGATCAACGAGGACGATGTGAATACAAGAGAGTACGCGAAGTACGTCCTGCGCGAGGGTACCGCTTTAGAGAAGCGTGAGCTGATGGGACACTTACGGACACGACTGGTGCTGAAAGACAAAAAGATTACGCTTACCGAGGAACAATAAATTTAAATTAGACCAAGATTTTCAAAAGGATAATGCTTCTCGTCAGGATTATGTGTCGATTCAATAGTCCCTTTTGCGGATCGATTCAAAACTAAAACACCATTATATTTTTTTGCCTTGCATTCAGCTATCGGATCAAACGTGAGATCAAGATCAATAGTCGGATAGATTTGAGCCATACGATAAATTTCCTTCTCTGGATCAACTTTACCTAGGATTATGACAGGAGATTTAATCTTAGGATTTTTTGCAAGCAATTGTTGGTTCAATTCTTGTATTGGTGGTATTTGAGCAACTTTATTTATATGACATAAAATAGTAGTCAGTTCATCATAAGCTTTATCGCTAGAAAGTTTTGTGCGGAGCAAAAAATCAACCAGACCTTCCGATGAATTACTATCGTAGGTAACAACTTCGACATCTTGCCAAGAAAAATCATTATCTTTCGTTTTCCTATCATAGCATCCAGTTCTAACGTCAGGACTCCTCTCGCTATCATCAACAATCTGCATCCAGTACTCTCTTCCAATCATTTTTATTATTCCTATAAGAGAGATCGCCGTCACAAAAGCTTCACAAGTTTTTTTGTAAAATTTCTTATCGGGTGTAATTTTCCCCTCGGATTCCAATCTCTTGAAATGGTAAATAACATTCAGAGGAGAGAACCATATCTTATTAATCATTGATAGATTTGAATTAGACATACGAATTAAAGATGCAAATCACCGTTCTCCTCGCATTTATATTTTTTAAACGAATCGAGCACTCCCTCCGAAAGCGGATTCTGGGCTAATTTATTGTAGACAACAACAATATCTNNCAAAACATCTGGATGATTCAACACCGTATCTTTGCAATAGATCACACCGCTGATACCCTCGTACTCCTTCTCAAGAAAAAATGTCATTGGCACTTTGCTACCGTTACGTTTTTCTACAAAAGGAACAGTGCTCCATCCTGATCTTGAAGGACTGCCGTTTCTCGGCATTGTTATCGTCTGGTGACCCATCGCAAAGACAACCCGAAGTATAAGAGGTATCGCAGCATCAACATGGCCAAGATCGCCTCTGGATACAGCAATTACAAATTGATCTGTGTCTCTAACTGTTCCATCCTCAAGATATTTTTTATACTTTTCAAATTTTGATTTCAACGCACCAGCTATGCGAATCAGCATCTCGTCGCTCGGAACATCCTGAACTACTCCGTAATGCAAATCAGGTACTCTGTCGATCCCGTCGCCTTTTTCACAAGCAATACATTCAATCCAGATTTTCTTCCCTTCATGTTCAATGAGAATGTCAGGTCCAATGTCCTTGGAGGTAAAGACTATGCCTCTATCCAACAATGCACAACCGAGATACATTTCCCATGTTCGCTGGTGAAATTTCTTTTTGATCTCGGTTAAGAAATGACGATCTGCATATGGATGATATTTTTGATAGAGGGCATCGAATCTTTCCTTTCTTTCTTGTATCGATCCGCTCGCGATATAATAGCTGTCGTAATCAGGATATTGGTCTTTCAAGACCTGAAGCTCTGGATCACTAGTAACGAATGGAAAATTGTCAGTGAATATAGATTTCATGGGGAATATATTAATTCACTGCAAGCAATCTATTAAACAAGCCGAAGGTCGCTCTTACTTGATCTTCTGTCTGAGGTATCGGCTGTTTTTGGGTAAGCTGCATTATCTGCTGTCCGAACGGACTAAACGCATGCCCGCATCCGAATTCGTCACTAGCAAGCTCGGGAGGTAGAATTCCAAGAAGAATCTTATACACAGCTGGTCTTCCAAAGAATGTCATTCGCACAAAGATTTTTCCGTCTTCGGGCAAAAAATTTATAACATGGGCGTGAAGTCTCTGTTTCTTGGCTTGCTCTTCATGGAGGATCGGCTCTTCAGCAATCGAAACAATAATATCCCGAAGAACGCCAACATCGGCGTGCGCGAATTTCCGTATCGCATCAAAATGAGAGCTATACAAGAGATCGGTTTTTCCGCTCTGCAAGGCACAGTATGCAAAATAGTTAAAGGCGATTTTTGCCAGCACCCTGCCAACATCATGGTTCACGGTACAGGAATAATTCTCTTCAAGAACAAAGGTCTCGCCCTCTTCAAATTTGCGCCCTTTTGTTTCCTTTTCTTTATACGTCACGCCGTAGTCATTCAGCAAGGCTATGATCGCATCTACCTTTTCTCTTGTCTCTGCAAAAATAGCCATGTCTTTCTGATCCAATTTTTTCAGATCGGCAGACAGCTTAGCAAAATCCTTGGGATTTTTCTTAATCTCTTCCAAGGCTTCCGGCAAAAAGATACGACACCCGCCCTGACGGCGCTTCATTTTGAATTGGTCGCGAAGATGAGGAACAACTTTGTCGTCCTGGACTTTCAAAAAGAAGAACATCTCATCAAAGAATTTGTCGCCAAGCCCCGCCATGCGCTCGATTTTAAAATTCTTGTCGCGCATTGTGACACTACTTCGCCCTTGAAGATTGAGACGCTGTCCATATACCCCTTCCATGGTGTCTTCGATGAAATTCACTTCAAGAGGACTGAATACTTCGCCATTGCAGATATCGCAAACAAGCCCGTCTCGCGCGAGAAGCGTGGGATAAAGTGGCAGAAAGCTCCCAATCGAGACAGGGATAACATGCTCTCTTTTTGTAAAAGATACAGCAGTTTGGTCTTGTAAACAGTAAATACAACGGGGCATATTCTAAGCATAGAGGAAAGAGATTAAAAAGCAAAACTGGCTGAGAATTTTAGTAAATTCCTACCTCCCAAAGATCGTAGCAATACCCGTGTCTTGATCAACAGAAACGAAATCAATCTTTCTAGCGCCGTCATCACCAACAGGATCATCGAGCGACCAAGGTTCTCTCGATTGCATTCCTCGGGCTGAATATTGCAGCGTCCTGAACATGTAGCCAGTAAATGAACCTGTGTATTTATAGTTTTTAATACAAACGGCAATCTTTGCTTCTACTTCATCCGCATATCCTTTCCATTTAAAAAGCGGATAGTATTTTTCTACCCAGTCGTCAACAACATATCTCATCCATTTGGTAAGTTCTTGCTCAGCGAGTATATTTCCTTTTTGAGAGACTCGAACGAGAGCAATGGCGATACGGTCTCGCATACGCCGATCATCCTCGTTCTGGGGAGCGATGAGAGTATAATATGTGTCTTTGTATTTCGTGAGGATGAGATTGAGTTCCTCCTGATCCTCATACGGCTTTCCTTGTTTCTTTTTGTATCGCACCCAGCGTTTTAAAAAGCAACGATCTAAAGATAGTGTAACGATGTCCCAATCGATATCACCAGTCTCTGTTCTGAAGTTCTCACGAAAGAAATGATATATGTATGGCTTGTGTTTAAAAATCCATGAACTGCTAAATTTTTCAGGTCGTTTTTCTTCAAGCAAATTATTAAGAGTCTTGATTGCGGTCTCAAAATTCATGATTAGATTTTAACAAAAAAGAGCGAAATAAATCGCTCTTTTTTGTGCAACATGTAGCTTTGTGGGTCACAGCTCGGCGTCGAGCACTCGGGACACACAACTAACAGGTTGTCAAGGCGGAGGTGGTGAGATTCGAACTCACGATACCTTTCGGTATGGCGCATTTCAAGTGCGCTGGAATAAACCACTATCCGACACCTCCCAGTGTCAACAACTAATTCAGTATAGCTATTTTGGGCTTTTTCTCAAGTACGAATCACAAAAACACCCCCATCGGGGGTATTTTAGTGATTGTTAATTTATTAGACTGTGTGTTTATTTAGATTCACTATTTCTTTTACATCAGACCACTTCTTTTTAGCAACATAGAAGATATACACGATTTCCAAAATGCCCACGGTGTTGACTATCAGAAGTACCAAAAACCACCACTTCTGGTCTTTCTTGCCGGCTATCCACAACGCGCAACCTTTCCAAAACAAACTCCATAACGATATGATAATAAAAACAAGCGTCCAATTACCACTCACAAAAAACGGGTTATATATGATTCATATTTAGGTATTATACCAAACGGAATTTTTTATGCTAGTATTTTTACTATGACGAATTCAAGCAGATTTCTAGGCATAGATTATGGCACAAAAAGGATTGGTGTGGCGATTTCGGATGAAAATCACACCTTGGCTTTTCCGAAAGAGATTGTTTTGAATGATTCAAACACTTTTAAAAAATTCGCTGAAATAATCAAAAAAGAAAATATAAAAGAAATTGTTATCGGAGAGTCGATAGATTTTTCCGGAAAGTTGAATGCCTTGTCTGGACGTTTGGAGATTTTTATTTTAGAATTGCTAGAAAAATTCAATTTGCCTATTCATAAACAAAAAGAATTTCTGACATCTGTTGAAGCTAGAAAGGGAAAAAATACAAAAGATAGTTTAAGTCCATCGCAAGCACACAGTAAAGTGAAGCAAATAAAGTCCGGTCGGATAGACGCATCAGCGGCGGCATTGATATTACAACGTTACCTTGATAAAATAAATAAACAACATGAGTGAAATAATAAAACTTGAAGATTTTAAAAAAGTTGATATTGTCGTTGGAAAGATTTTGTTTGCGGAAAAAGTTCCGGAAACAGACAAGCTTTTGAAATTGTCTGTTGACTTCGCAGAAGAAAATCCCAGAACTATTGTGTCTGGCATTTCTTTGTATTTTCCCGATTGTTCTGTTTTAGTGGGGAAGAAGTGTATGTTCGTCGCAAACTTGGAACCTAGGATTATTCGGGGCATCGAGAGCCAGGGAATGATCCTGGCGGTTTCTACACCCGATGGTAAATTCTCACTTCTCGAGCCCAATAATGAAATTCCAGCTGGCGCACGCGCAAAATAAAAGATACAATATCAGTATGTTTCAGAATTCATTTAATAGATTTTTCTTTAAATTTTTTCCTGTGCCAAAAATTCTCTCAGTCTCATCTTTTGGTTTGGATATTTCAGATGAATCGCTGAAATTTATAGAGCTTATCCAGACTAAAAATGGATTGCAGGTGGGGCGCTTTGGAGAATGCAAAATACCGCCCGGTGTTATTGAAGCAGGTAAAATTAAAGATACTAAGCAAATGGAAGAAATTTTGGCGGATTTACGAAAAACCGACGGGGTAAAGTCCGTGCGTGTTTCTTTGCCGGAAGAACAAGTATACCTCTTCCAGCTTCGGCTGGAAAAGGCCGGATTGAAAAATGTCAAAGAGGGAATAGAGCTTGCCCTCGAAGAGCACATTCCCATCCAGGCAGAAGACGCAATTTTTGATTATGATTTGATAGAAGAAAATGCGCAAAGTTTGGAAGTTCAAGTGGCAGCCATTCCCAAAAATATAATTGAAAATTATTTATTGATTTTTAAACACGCCAATATTTCCGTGGAATCCTTCGAGCTCGAGGCGCAGGCCATTTCCAGAGCTATCATTAAGTATGGTGATATGGAAACTTATATGATTGTGGATTTTGGCAAAAAACGCACCGGCATTTTTATCGTTTCTAAAGGGATTGTGATGTTTACCTCCACCTTGGATGTGGGTGGGGAGATATTAAACAATATGATTCAAAAAAGTTTTAATGTAAGTTTTGAAGAAGCGGAAAAAATGAAAAGAGAATACGGTTTGGAACGTAATGTTGTGAATAAAGAAATATTTCCCGTGCTTCTAAACAGTGTTTCTGTTTTGCGTGACGAGATATCAAAACATTTCTTGTATTGGCAAACGCACAAAGATGAAGAAGGTAAAAATAATCCTTCCATAAAAAAAATTATTCTCTGCGGTGGCGACTCGAATCTGATAGGGTTGGCCGATTATATTTCCATTAGCATGAAGACCCCGGTTGTTATGGCGAATGTCTGGACAAACATAGTGAATACAGATAATTATATTCCGGAAATGGTTTTCAAGCAGGCGCTCTCATTTTCGACCGCGCTTGGGTTGGCGCTAATAGATTGGAACGTTTAGAAATAAATTTTTATGATTAATTTAATTCCAAAAGAAGAAAAGAAGAGAATGATTATGGATTTTTACTATAGACTATTGATATCATTTCTAATGATGGGAAGTTTCGTCATGTTGGTTGCCATTGTCATGATAGTTCCGGCTTACATCCTTTCGTCTGCGAAAAATTCTGAAGTTAATACCAAGCTGGAAACGCAAAAGATAGAGCCATTACCTCTGATTGGAGAACAATCTCTGGCGACTATAAAAGATATGAACAACAAGCTTGATTTGGTGGAAAAGGCCGAAAAAAACAAATTCCCGCTTTCCCTGAAAGTCATAAACGCGATTCTTTTAGAAAAGAGATCTGATATTAAAATAAATGAAATTTTATATCAAAACGATTCGGTTAAAGGCAAAAGCATCAGTGTTACCGGCACCGCGCCATCCCGCGAAGTTCTTCTTTTATTTCGTCAAACACTTGAAGACGGGCCGGCGTTTAAAAATGTTGATTTGCCGATTTCAAATTTCGTCAAAGGATCCGATATTAAATTTAATTTAAATCTGGTTCCATCATTATGAAAAATAATTTTGAAAAAATACAATTGATTTTCTCCGTAATATTATTTGCGATTCTTTCCATTGCCTTTGTGTTTTTATATGGAAAAATAAATGACAATAATCAAAAAGCGGAAGAAGGTATGGCAAAATGGAGTGAAGAGGCAGGGCGTCGCAATGAAACAAATTCTCTTAACGTTTTACTTGAAAAAGTTGCTCCCAGTATGGCAATCCTCCAAACACACTTTGCGAAAAGTTCCGACGTTGTGCCGTTTTTGGATACGATTGAAAAACTGGCGCCGAAAGTCGGAGCTACGGCGGCGGTTGATTCGGTTATCGCTTCGTCGGACAACACGGGGCTTGTGGTCGGACTGAAAGCTTCCGGAAGTTTCGAAGCAGTTTATAAATTTTTGACACTCTTGGAAAACTCCCCATACGAACTTGATTTTATTTCTATGGACATCCAAAAGGTGGATAAAAAATGGGAAGCAGTATTTAAAATACAACTATTAAGTTTTGTTCCATAAAAATCATATGAACATAAAATTTTTCAAAAAAGAAAATAGTTTCAAGAAAAAAGATTTCAAACTTAATGCCGGACTTTACTGGAAGATTTTTATTGGCGGAACATTTGTTGTGATTCTTTTTATATTTTATTTTGGATATAATCTTTTTACGCAAATTAACCAAGAAAATGTTTTACCCTCCACAAATGGAAATACGAAAATCCCAATAATAAGCCAAGATCGTATTTTAAAAGTTCTGGATGTTTTTTCTGTCAGAGAAAAAACATCCACGTCAATAATAAATTCTCCCGTGCCGGTCGTTGACCCGTCGCTGTAAAAATGCTATTTTGAATATGTATTTGCGCGGTTAGCTCAGTTGTAGCGACGCGTGANNGTTCGAGTCCCTCACCGCGCACCAGAATATATTGCTATTTGCTTCTTGCAAAGAGTTTTTGTGCTATAATTACAGCATCTAGTTTTTAAAAATAGTTGATGTCAACTACCGGCAAAAAAAGAATAAAAATAATCAAAGAACTCTGTGGTTCGTTTTTATTATTTTCACTTTTATTTTCTAATTTTTTCTACTTGAATACTGTTTGGGCTGATGAGTTGGATTCTGGCTCTACGCAAAATCAAACTCCCACACCAACTGATTTACAACAACCAACTTCTACGCCAACACCAACACCTTCAGTCACAGAAATTTCCACGAAGACAGCGGACCTAACTCTGCCGGAAAATTTATCTTCGCCGATTGTTGTCAGTTATAAAAATAGGACAAATAAAAATTCTTTGGAAATGTCAGTGATGAATCCAAATTCCGAAAGTTCTCTTTCTTTCGAGGAACAAAATTATTTTTATAAAAATACTTTCAACAATACGGATTTAAAATATGAAGTTACGGAAAACGAAATCAAAGAATCAATTATTTTAAATTCATCGGATCATCCGGAAAATTTTCTTTATAATTTAAATTTGGATCAGTTTGATTTTGTGCAGAGTTCTCCGAGCACAATTATTTTGTATAAAAAAGGACAAAGCGAAAATCCTTTATATAAATTTTACACTCTCTCCGCTCCAAAGATGACCGATAGTTCCGGCGGAGAAAGTACGGACATAATTTTTACCATTGATGGAAATACCCTCACTCTGACCCCCGATGCCAATTGGCTTTCGACTGCTGTTTATCCCGTCGTTATCGATCCGAGTGTGGAGCTCAGTATCTTGAATGTTTATTCACACCCGATAACGGGACAATATTGGAATATTGATTTTACGACTATGGGTGCGTCAGATCTGACCATTACTCCAGCCGATCAGTCCACCATAGATGATATGCAGTTTACCAGTCTGAAATGCGGTGACCAAGACTTGACCGGAAATGCTCAAATTTTAGAAGGAAATAAGATTTATTACCCAAGTTGGAGTTGTGATGACATAGCTACCGCCTCTTTTTTGGACTTAAAAACCGGGCACCACCAAATGACCTTTAATTTCGGGGGTGTTTCCG
>PMIU01000048.1 GCA_003157195.1 Candidatus Nomurabacteria bacterium | reverse complement strand
ATTTCCAATTTCCAATTTCCAATTAAAGTATTCACCACCCGCCCAGACACTATTTTTGGGGCGACTTATCTGGTGCTGGCGCCGGAGCATGAATTGTTGCAGAAATTGAAAAGCGGAATAAAAAATTGGAGTGAAGTTGAGAAATATATTCAAGAAGTAAAAGATAAAACAGAGATTGAACGCACAGCAGAAGACAAGACAAAAACTGGAGTGGAATTGAAAGGCATCAGAGCCATTAATCCGGCAACCAAAGAAGAAATTCAAGTATGGATTGCGGATTATGTTTTGGCAACATATGGCACAGGGGCCATAATGGCCGTGCCGGCGCACGATGAACGGGATTTTGAGTTTGCGAAAAAATATGGATTAGAAATAAGGCAGGTAATTATGCCAGATGTGACTGATTCAAATAATCCACCAAGAGAAGGCAAGAAAGATACAGCTAGAAACACGGCGCACTATATATTAAGAAATAAAAAAGGAGAAGTGTTGATTCAATTTTTAAAAGGCGAAAAATGGAAAGGCGCAGACCCTAGAAGTTTTCCTATTGGTGGTATTGAAGAAGGTGAGTCTGCAAAGCAGGCTGCGGAAAGAGAGATTAAAGAAGAAACTGGCTATTTGAATTTTAAATTTGTTGAAGAAATTCCATTTCATGTGCAATCTCATTTTTTTGCAGCGCATAAAGATGTGAATCGAACAATTAAAGTTAATGTTTTAGTTTTTGATTTAATTAATGAAGAAAAAATTGAAATTACCGAGGACGAGTATTTTACTAAAGATTCCCATGAGATGAAATGGATTACAGTTTCAGAAGTAGAAAAAACTCTTTCTTCCGAAGATCAGCAGATGATTTGGAAGTTTTACCAAAAAGATGGTTTTGCTTATGGCGGANNAATTAATTCCGGCAAATTTAACGGCCAAGATTCGGAAATCGCCAAAAAGGAAATCATAAAATTTATCGGAGGAAAGGAAAAAACCACTTTCAAGCTGCGTGATTGGGTTTTTTCTCGTCAGCGATATTGGGGCGAGCCGATACCTGTGATAAATTGTGGAAAGTGCGGACTGGTGCCTGTGTCGGAGAAAGATTTGCCGGTCATGCTTCCAAAAGTAAAAAATTATCAGCCAACGGACAGCGGAGAATCGCCACTCGCGAATATTTCCAAATGGGTGAATGTAAAATGTCCGAAGTGCAAAGGGCCAGCAAAAAGGGAAACGGACACCATGCCCAACTGGGCGGGGAGTTCTTGGTACTACCTTGCGTATACAACGCAAGGAATTTCCAATTTCCAATTTCCAATTTCTAACAAAAACACAAAAAATAAAACTAGAAAAAATATAGATTATTGGACGCCGGTCGATTGGTACAATGGCGGGAACGAACATACTACGCTTCACCTTTTGTATTCGCGTTTTTGGCATAAATTTTTATATGATTTAAAGCTCGTGCCCACTTCCGAGCCCTACAAAAAACGCACTTCGCATGGGATGATTTTAGGTGAAGGGGGAGTGAAAATGTCCAAATCTCTCGGCAATGTCATTAATCCGGATGAAATAGTAAAAACTTACGGCGCAGATACTTTGCGTGTCTACGAGATGTTTATGGGGCCATTTAGTCAATCTGTTGCCTGGTCCATGGAGAGCATCATCGGTTCCCGTCGGTTTATAGAACGCGTATGGAATTTACAATACAAAGTACAGAAAAATAAAAAGTATACCGAGTTTGAAATTGAAAAGACGATAAAAAAAATATCAGAAGATATTGAAGAAATGAAATTCAATACAGCAATCTCCACAATGATGATTTTTGTTAACGAAGCCGCGAAATTGGAGTTTATTTCGCAAATTGCTTATGAAAAATTATTAAAAATTCTTTCACCATTTGCGCCGCATGTCACGGAAGAAATTTGGCAGAAATTATACCCCCACCCAACCTCCCCCTACATTAGGGGGAGGAGAAGGGAGGGAGTGGAATCTGTCTCCATACATCTTTCCGACTGGCCCAAGGCGGATGAAAGTTTAATAAAAGACGAACAAATAAAAATAGCTGTGCAGATAAACGGCAAAGTCAGAACAGAAATTATGATAAAAATTGACGAGGATGAAAAAGAAATAAAAAAACAGGCAACAAGCAATGAAATTATTTTGAGACATACAGATGGCAAAGAAATTAAAAAAGTGATTTACGTGAAAAATAGACTCATAAACATTGTTATTTAATGAAGATTTGGTATTATTATCACAATGAATCAATTTCATTTGATTGTCAAAAGTCTCAAAATAATTTTGTTTTTTTTGATAATCTTTTTGGGTGCCAAGATAGCTTTTGCCTCTGACACACTGGGAACAATCGATGGAAATTATAAATATGCTTGGGGAGAAAATATCGGCTGGATAAATTTTGGCTGTGATAAATGCAATGTCTCAGTTACCGACAGCGGTCTTTCGGGAGACGCTTGGAGTAAGCAATATGGTTGGATTAATTTAAACCCGTCCACCTCTGGAGTAAAAAATGATGGAGAAGGAACGCTTTCTGGAAATGCTTGGAGCTCAAATCTAGGCTGGATTAATTTTAGCGGAGTAACTATAAGTTCCAATGGAGAATTTTTAGGCTATGCGACAATAAAATCCGATAACAGTAGAATTAATTTTAATTGCACCAATGCGAACTCTTGTGGCTCGGCAGATTTCAAAATAAAAACAGATTGGAGACCAGCTTCTGTCCGACCCCAGCCCCATAACGGCGGGCATCCCCCGTATACACCACCACCTTCGCCAATACCAACACCACCCCAGCCAACACCGCCAATTTTGCCATCGGTCATTACTGCACCCATTGTAAACGTTGCAAACGGTATTTCGTCCGTTATCAATTCCGCTTCGGATTTCTTTTTGAATTTTTTCAGACCGAAAAATAAACCTGCCACAGTCATTGTCCAAATTCCTAAAACTGCTCCCTTGGCGATGGGCACGAGATGGAATCTTTTGCCGGTGCAAGCCATAAAATCTTTCGTCTTTGCGCCGTTGCCGTACGAGATTCGCATTTTGGCTTCCAAATTCCCCGAGCTCAGCAATACGCTTAAGAATGTCGGCGTGCAAAGATTTACTGATGTGAATAAATTAGTCGGGGTGAATCTAAATATTCCGAATTTAGCGGAACAATTGAATAGAACGATAAACAATGTCGGAGTGGAAAAATTAGGCGGCATCAACAACTTAAATGGAGTGACGCTCAATATTCCCGGACTTCCCGAAATAAACGGACTGAATGGAAATCTAACAAACGGCCTTGGCACAGGCAAGATTGCCCTTATCCGGGGATTGCCACTGGCTAAATTTTCAGCTATTGCCAAGCAAAATCTGCCGCCTGAATTCGTCTTTGCCAGAACGGCCGGAGAACTTGTCGATTTGAACGTGGCCATGTCTATCGGCGACAATGGAGTAGTAAACCAGCAAATAGCAACCCTTCCCGGCAAGACGCTTCGGTTGGTGGTCAAACCGATAAGTAAAGCCAGAAGTGTGACGGGTTATTTTGTATTCAAATCAGCTACTCCCAGAATCACCATGAACAACTCTATTGAAATTCCACGTTCTTCTCTCACCGCTTCGGCTCTTTCTTCTTTAGGTGATCTAGTGGAAAATGTTCCTTCTCCTGTCCCGGTGGAAAATAAACTGGTGCTTTCCACTTTTGAATACACCGATCCGGACCACGATGGGATATATACCGCCGATGTCGTTTCGCCCGTTGTGCCGGGTGAATATGAAGTCATCACCATTATCGACTATATAGATCCGGTCTTGGGTAGTCGCAGGATGAGTATGATTGCTGTGGTTGACCCGGAGGGGTATGTATTTGAAAAGAATGGCAATAAAGAAACCCGCATACCATCGGCGATTGTGTCTTTATATTATCTGAATAATCTGACAAAAAAATATGAACTCTGGCCAGCCAAAGATTATAGCCAGGAAAACCCGCAAATCACCGACGTTCGCGGGACGTATTCTTTCCTGGTGCCCGAAGGTTCGTATTATTTTGAGGTGGAAGCCCCGGGTTATGATGCATATCAGGGCAAGGTGTTTGTCGTCACCGAGGGAAGTGGTATTCACCAAAACATAGAGATGGCGTCCGGTCGAGGATGGCTCTCTGATTTCGACTGGAAAACAGCCCTTTTGATTGTTGTGTTGCTATTATTAGTGTATAATTTATATCGTAATAGCTTGCGGGATAAATTATTAAAATTGTTAAATAAAAATGCCTGAAAATAAAAATCGTATTGTTGTTATCATAGTTATCGGCGTGCTCATTATCGGTAACGTGTTTTTCGCGCTCAATTATTATTTTGTTTCCAAAGATTTGCAGGAAATAAAATCTACTGAGTCTAAGACGCAGCTAAACACAAAAATTGTTGACTTTGCTTCGCTTTTCATCAAGAAAGTATTGCAAGCCAATACCGAAGTTGATTTTGAGACCCGGCTCTCTCTCGAGAACGCCGTGCGTGATTTGAATGACCCGGAGGTGATGGCGGAATGGCAGAATTTCACCAATAGCAAAACCGAAGCCGACGCGCAAGCTAGCGTGAAAAAACTCTTGGGAATACTTATCACGAAGATACAGAAGTAGAGGGTAGTGGAAAATTTCTAATTGACCTAATTTCTA
>PMIU01000086.1 GCA_003157195.1 Candidatus Nomurabacteria bacterium | reverse complement strand
AGATTGTCCGCATTCAAAACCAGGTCTACCGTCTATATGCCCATATTGTCTGATTCCAAACCCTGTTCCGCGTATTTTTTTATGTCGGGAGAAACATCACCGAAAGTTCCGTCCAATATGCCGGCAAAAATATATTTTGAGCGGGTGAAAGAACCCTTGACCTTATGAGTAACCAAATGCACGAGACTTTCTCTTTGCTTGATGGATTCTTCGAGGCTGATGTTGAGCTTAGCGAGTTCTTCTTTTTGCGCAATCTCTTTTTTGACGGACTTGATTAAAAGATAACCGAAAATTATTGTGATGATAAATGTAATGCCGGTCAACACAAAATTAATTGGTATTTTAATAAAGAAAAATTGTGCGCCAATCAATATAGCTAGCCCTCCGACCAATATCTGCGTGGAGAAAAGCTTGATATTAAAACTGTGAAACCTGATAACCAAATAAGCCAAAAATACGACAAATATCGGCATGCCAATCAAACCAAACTGGGCTAACGTCCAATTATCAGTGAAACTCCCAATCAAATTACCCCAGGAAAAAGCGAGCAAGAAGGCTATAACTCCTAAACCAAAAGTTAAAATTTCTTTTTTTCTGTTCAGATCTAAATTTTTTTGGTATTCTCTGTCAACAAGTAGTAATATAGAAACTATGAATATAAATTCCACAATATAGGTGAAATACTGGGCGATAAAATTTTCTATAGCCGTGCAATCACTTAAGTTTACACCCAGAAGATTGTAATGCGACGACAAGAGCGCAACAACAGGGAAATATAAAAGTATCGCCAATAATTTTGGCTTAAACGGCAGGTCTTGTTTCTTTATAAATAAGTAAGTCAGGTAAAAAGAGATCAAGTATATGAGTGGCTCTATTAGTACCTGCATAGACCAGAAGAACATTACCATGTCTGGTCTATTTGTTGCCCATAAAATAAGGTCGAAAATAGCCCATAAAAAGAAAAGAATGTTTATCACCAAGAGAATCACTCCCACTTTTGATTTTCCACTTTTTGCAAAAACTATAAAACCGACAAGCAGGGCAATAATCATTGCGGGAATGTGTGAATAAAAAAGAAGCTGAGGCACATTAGATGAATATATTAAGAATTTAGCTCCTTCCCAAGGACAAAGTTGTTCCATAAAATTAATGCAACGAGGAAGTGTAAAGGAATACACTGCCTATTATTATAATAAAAATTGAAATCAGTTTGTGGAAAAAATGTTTTGTGGAAATTTTTTCCACCATAAATTTTGGGAAAAATAAAGTAAAGAATATGCCGCCGATAAAGACGAATAACGGCTGATAACTGCTAACAACCAAAACAATCGCTACCGGAGCCAAAAGGGTGGCAAAATTATTCGCTAAATTGCCTATGATATACAGAATTTCACTTAGAGCATTTAAAGATAAAACATTTGCCTGGGCGTTCCCAACCATAAAAACAAAATCTTGCCTGCTTTTTTTAAAAAATGTTAAAAGTATAACGCCAAACAAGGTGAGTCCAACATATTGCCAAAAAACAGCTATCCAAAAACTATCAACGACGGCAATTTTTTTAAATAAAGTATCATGCAGAGCAAATAAAAAAGAAGATACGGCAATTAAAAATAGAACTTCTTTTTTTAGTGTGATTTTATTATCTATATCAATT
Organism: Candidatus Nomurabacteria bacterium; assembly: GCA_003157195.1. Lineage (GTDB taxonomy): Bacteria > Patescibacteriota > Minisyncoccia > Phycocordibacterales > UBA9973 > UBA9973. The sequence goes on along the minus strand of PMIU01000086.1, from coordinate 7,133 downwards.
TCCAGAGAAATCATAAATATGCCGGATAAAATTACCAAAGAAAAGAGAACTTGGGTAATGCTTAAAGATTCACCTAATATAAAATAACTTAAAAAATAACCGAAAATCGGCACCAATTGAAACAATGGAACTACTGTTGAAGCCTCCTCTATATTCATTGCCTTTAAATAAAAATAAAAGGCGGTTGCGCTTATAAAACCCACAATAATTAGTGATAAAAAATCAATGAAGTGTACACTGAATATCTGAGAATGGTGAAAGAAAATTACAAATGGCAAAATGACCACCGAGGAGAGAGAAGAAAAAATAAGTATCGCGTTTACCCCTTGTCCTTCTTGATATCTGGAAAGAATGTGTTTATCGATATGATTGACGATACTCCAGAGAATCGGGGCTATTAAGGCTATAAGAAACCAATTTTCCATAAAAATTATTGACTCTCTGTTGTGTCATCGACAATTGTAAAATTTCGATCGATAAAGGCTCTTTTGTAGGTAAGGAAAATGGAAATAAATACAACAATGACGAATACTGCGATTAAAATTTTTGATTTTTTGTCCACGGAGATATTTTAACATAAAAACTAATTAACTTGCTAGGAAAGCAAGTTATGTTATTATTGTCATATGTTAGACAAGAAAAAAATTAAAGAAAAATTGGAAAGTGAACGGGATTTGCTTTTGGAAGAATTGCGCGGTATGGGCAAGCTGAACCCCGAGACGGGCGATTGGGAAGCCATCCCGGAAGAACAAAGTACTCCCGAGGCGGACGAGAATGACAAAGCGGATAGGTTTGAGGATTTCGAAGCGAGAAGCTCTATGTTGAGGACCCTGGAACCAAGACTAAATAATATCTTGAAAGCGTTGAAAGGACTAAATAGAGAGTCTTTCGGCAAGTGTATAGTTTGTAAAAAAGATATTGAGCAAGCGCGCCTGGAAGCTAACCCGGCTGCGCAAACCTGCAAGAAGCATAAAGAAAATATTTAAAACTAATATCATCAAACATGTCTTTCTCACGAGTATATTCTGCCCAGACGCATCTACTGAAAGGGAAAATTGTTACTATTGAAGTTGATATTACCAAAAAAACTTTGCACGCTTTTACTATCGTCGGCTTGCCGGATAAAGCGGTGGATGAATCGAAAGACAGAATGAGTTCGGCTCTGAAGAATTCCGGCTTCAAGTCCCCGAAAAATCAAAATCAAAAAATAGTGATTTCTTTGTCGCCGGCGGACCTTAAAAAAAGAAGGCCCGTATTTTGATTTGGCCATTGCTTTGGCATATTTGCTTTCCGGCGAGGAAATATATTTTGAGCCGAAAGGAAAAATATTCTTGGGCGAGCTTGCCTTGAACGGGGAACTGCAACCCATCAAAGGAGTGTTGCCACTGACTGAACAAGCCATGAAACTTGGCTACAAGGAAATATTTGTGCCGATTATGAATGCCGAAGAAGCGGCATTAGTGAAGGGGATTACTGTTTACGGCGCACGCACCTTAAAAGAAGTTATTGAGCATCTCTCTGAAATAAAGCGTGATAGAAAAGGAAATCCCTTAGAAAAAGAACGACCTAAAATTAAACCACAAAAGCCGACACAGATATTGCACAAAGATACGGTGCACGACATAGATTTTTCCGATATCAAAGGGCAAGAGTCTGCCAAGCGCGGGCTGGAAATTGCGGCTGCCGGCGGGCACAACATTGCTTTATCCGGACCACCGGGTACCGGTAAGACGATGCTGGCTAGGGTGTTTTCGCATTTATTACCAGAGCTAGGGAATGATGAAATTTTAGAAATTACCGGCATACACTCTATCGTGGGCCTTTTGGACGATAGTTTAGTCACCGAGCCGCCCTTTCGTGCCCCGCATCATACCGCGAGCTACGTCTCGATGATTGGCGGGGGTACAAATCCCAAGCCCGGTGAAGTAACTTTGGCCCACAAAGGTGTGCTTTTCCTCGACGAATTTCCGGAATTCGAAAAGAGGGTACTCGAGGCTTTGCGCCAGCCACTTGAAGACAACATCGTTTCCATTTCTCGAGCGCGCGGTTCGGCTATTTTTCCTTCGAATTTTATTTTAGTCGCGGCGATGAATCCCTGCCCGTGTGGAAACAAAGGTAATAAAGACAAAATTTGCATTTGCAAACCAAACGACTTGGACCGTTACGCGCGAAGAATTTCCGGGCCTATCATCGACCGCATAGATTTGTGGGTGACGGTCGGAAATGTGGATTACAAAAAATTAAGCGATGAAGTGGTGAGGAGCGAAAGGACACACACCATAAAAGAGCGGGTAAGGCGTGCGCGACTAATGCAGGAAAAAAGATTTAAAAATGCAAAACGCAAAATAAAAACTAACAGCGAAATGAATGTGAAAGAGCTCGGAGTTTTTGTACCGCTTTCACCGGAAGTGAAAGAACTCTTGAATGATAGCGCCGAAAGACTAGCATTATCTGCCCGTGCCTACCACAGAGTAATAAAAATAGCCCGCACGATAGCTGACCTGGAAAATTCCGAAAATGTGGAAGCAAATCACATCCTCGAGGCGATACAATATCGGCCGAAGGTAGCCAATTAAAACTAGACTTTTCCAGTATATATGTTATCGTAAATATGGATTCAAATTCGTCCCCCTGCTAATTGTGGAGGGGGTTGGAGAGTATCTTGTACACTAAGCAATCAGTTCGCGACTACCTGATCCGTGCAGGTCAACTAAAGCAGGTGCGGGATGAGGTGGAGATACGGATGGAAATTATAGCTCAGGGAAAAGCCGAATTCCCCGAGTCCGACGTTTTTTATGTTCTGGAAGACCCCACTCTGACTAAGGGGTTCCAGGAGTGGGTCGTCAAACTCCACTCCTTCCGGAATTCGGCGGCTCCCTCCGTCGCCTATGGTGAGGGTGTCAAGTACGCAATCGCATATTTAGTAGGTACCATCACACCCGTCCGGGTGGGGGAAAGTCCCTCACCTGGACTTTCTCTTTTTATATACAAATTTTTTAAAGCTAGCTTTTATTTTTTATAGGTGCATACTTGAAACGATATAATGTTCCTCAATGGAGGTTCCCGTGGAAGCGAAAAAATGGCACAGGGCTAATCAGGTATGTCCTGTGTGTCAGGTAAAACTTGAGGTTCGGTTCTTGGAGTACGCTCGCGACGGCGAACTCAAGCTGACCTATTTCTGTGAGAAGTGTGAAACGGTCGGCACCGAACAAGTGTTTGCTTCGCAACTCCAAGACAGGGCGTTATGGAAGGAACTGGGTGGAACCATTCCAACCATCGTCCCAGTCGAACCACCACAAGTAGAGGCCAAGACGGCACCGTGTCGGGTGCTGCAACTCGTTCCGAGGAGGAGAAAGGGATGAACGATCAAACGGTGCGGGGGGGTCGACGCAACTCGACCCCCCGCACAAAACACATTAAATTTTTGACTAGGTAAACCCTAGTTTTTTTGTTTTTTTGGGAGAGTTACCCGGTAGTAGATTTTGGCGAGGCCCTTTGGGCGCGCTTTGCGCATCGCCAAAATTCACTACGGGGTTATCCACACCCTACTGCTTGACAGTGAACGAGCGTTCACTTATACTTATTAAATTACAAATAATGAGCAATGCGAATATATTTTATTCAACTCCGACGTACGTCGGAGTGACAAAATTTATAGTCGTTTCACTCCTTAAATTTATGTCACAATCACAATATTTAAAAATGTTAGAGAAGGAGATTCAGAAGATCAACAAAAAAATCGATTTGAAAATTCTCCAAGGAGAGAAATATATGAAAGAGGCTAGGGAACACAAACTGCTTCTCAAAAAAGTACGCTATCACACGAGACAAGGCTTTATGAATAGATTTGTAGATTTGTTTTTTCGGAAAGATATTTTAAAAGGCAATAGCTATGCGTAATCTTTACCAAACAAAACTAGAAACATTCTACGAAGGCAACAAACGGATGCCCACATATTCCGAGATGCTGAAACTTTTCGGTTTCAAATCCAAGAATGCGGTAGCCAGAGTGGTGGAGAAACTCCTAGATGCCGGGCTGGTGGCCAAAGACCACCTAGGCAGGCTGATCCCGACTCAAACCTTCAGCGAAGTGCCGATGCTGGGCCTCGTCACGGCCGGCTTCCCAGCTACGGTGGAAGAAGAATTGGTCGACACGGTAAACCTAGACGATATGCTCATAAAAAACAAACCACTGACCTACATGCTCGAGGTAGACGGGGACTCGATGATAGACGCGCACATAGAGAAAGGGGATATGGTGCTAGTGGAAAAGGCAACCACGGCCAAAGATATGCAAATAGTCATAGCCGAAGTGGATGGAGAATTCACCATGAAATATTTCCGCGAGAAGGGCGGCAAGCGCTGGCTCGAACCGGCTAATAAAAACTACAAGCCCATTTACCCAGAGCACTCTTTAAACATCAACGCGGTAGTGAAGGCGGTGATACGGAAGTATTAAAAAAGTTTGTATTTTGCTATAATCACTCTATGACTTTAATATCCATACCAGAAGCATCAAAATGGGCGTCAGATTTTCTTGAAAAGGAAATTATGCCTACAAATATTTCTTATCTTGTACAATATGGAAAAGTAAAAAAATATGGAGAAAATGGTTCTACTATGGTTAATTTAAGTGATTTAAAAAAATATTATGAATCTCGTAATGGGACTCGTGAAGTTGCCTGGAAAAAAACCTTAGGCAACGATTTAAATTGGAAGCTCTCCTTTGATAATTTAAGAGAAAAAGACACAACGAAACACGTTCACAGGCTTCATCCCTATAAAGGTAAATATATTCCTCAACTAGTTGAGTATTTTATAGATAATCATACCGATAATTTTAAAAAAGAAACATATTTTAAAGCAGGGGATATTATTCTTGACCCATTTTTGGGTTCAGGAACAACAATTATTCAATCACTCGAAACGGGGATTCACTCTATCGGCATTGATGTTTCTGAGTTTAATTGTATGATCTCAAGTTGCAAGGCTGTTCAATACGATGAAGAGTACTTACAAAAATCAATTAAAAAATTAATTACTTCACTTGATTCTTTTGAACATGACAATAAAATTCAGGAATTTGAAACTGAACTTTTAGCTGAACTTGCCAAATTTAATTTAGTAAACTACCCAGGACACGATTTCAAATATAAAATTAATCAAGGAAATTTTAATGAAAATAAATTTGCTATTGAAAAAGAGAAAGAATTTTTACCAATTTACCAAAAATTAGTTAAAAAATATTCAATAAAGTTGAAACAAGACAAAAAAGCATCTTTTCTTGATACTTGGTTTATAGAAAACGTGCGTAGTGAGATTGATCACGTTTTTAAAACCATAAAACAGGAAAAAGATATAAAAATACGTAAAATTCTCGCACTTATTTTGAGTAGAACCATAAGATCATGTCGTGCAACTACTCATAGTGATTTAGCTACTCTGAAAGAACCACAAATTACTACCTATTATTGTTATAAACATAAGAAAATTTGCAAACCAATTTTTTCAATCACGAGTATGTTAAATCGCTATGCTCTTGATACTCTTAGTAGGGTTAGGGAATTCAATAAATTACGCAAACCAGTTTACTATTCGGTTTTAGCTGGAGACTCAAGAAATATAAATATTTTTGAAAAAGTGGAAAAAAATAATCCAAAATTTTCAAAAATTCTCAAGAAACAAAAAATAGCAGGTATTTTTTGTTCACCCCCTTATGTTGGACAGATTGATTATCACGAACAACACGCTTACGCATACGACCTTTTGGGTTTTAAGCGTAAAGATGAGTTAGAAATAGGGCCTCTTTATAAAGGACAGGGGGTAGAAGCTCGTAAGTCTTATGTAGAAGGAATTTCAGAAGTACTAAATAACTGCAAAAAGTATCTCAAAGAAAATTTTGATGTTTTTCTTGTTGCGAATGATAAATTTAATCTTTATCCGGAGATTGCAGAAAAATCAGGTATGAAAATAGTAAATCAATTTAAAAGACCAGTATTAAACCGTACGGAGCGTGATCGAAATCCGTATTCGGAAATTATTTTTCATTTAAAATCAATATAATTTATGGCTTTATCAAAAGAACAAATAAAAAGTGTTGAAAAAGTCTTAAAAGCAAGTTTACGTAACAAATTCCAAAATTACAATCCAGAGCCAGCTTCAATGCCATTTCACACTAGATTGCTCGGTAAGGATAGACTTGCCTTATATTCTTTTATTCATTCATTAAACACAAATTTTGGCACGAGTATTTTTGAACCAGTGGGTCTTGCTTTGGCAGAAAAGAATTTTAAAATGGCTGCTTCGCAGGCTACAGCAGGTAATCTTATTAGTACTGGTGCGCAAAAAGAAATTCAAAAGATTATTGATGGTCTTACTACTGCAACAATTTCTCCTAATAAAAAAGAAGAAATTGAAAGAATAAGAAAGGTTTGTAAAACAGGTAAAATGATAGAAGTCAAGCCAACAAAAGTTGATTTAATGTTTGAATCAAAAAATGGTGAATATTTTCTCTTTGATATTAAAACTGCAAAACCAAATGCTGGAGGTTTTAAGGAATTTAAACGAACATTACTTGAATGGGTCGCTGTTATTTTGGCGAATAAGCCAAATGCAAAAATAAATACCATTATTGCTATTCCGTATAATCCTTATGAACCGGAGTCTTACAACCGTTGGACTATGCGAGGAATGCTTGATTTAAAAAACGAACTTAAGGTAGCAGATGAATTTTGGGATTTTCTTGGCGGTAAAAATACTTACAACGATTTACTAGATTGCTTTGAAAGAGTCGGTATTGAATTAAGAGATGAAATTGATACTTATTTTAAAAGATTTAATAAAAAATAATCTATATTAAAATCAAAAAATCCGCCTCTCGGCAGATCCTTTGATGGCATTTGGCTGCAGTTTAATTTTAACCGCGAGAGAAGCGAACTCCTCACAAATGCCTATTGTAAGTATATCTGTATAAGATTAAAAGTCAATGAAAAAATAAAAACACCCACTGGGTGTTTTTATTTTTTCATTCTTTTCGCGCGAAAAGAATTTATGCAACCATATCTTTCAAACCTTTTGCAGCTCGGAATTTTGGAACTTTCTTTGCGGCAACTTTGACTTGCTCTCCAGTCTTT